>JAZUEG010000389.1:0-4334 GCA_045640025.1 Bacteroidales bacterium | reverse complement strand
CACTGGCAGCACGATGGCCCCAACTCATTGATTCCCAATGTTACGCTTTCCATTTTCGAGGATTCGAAACACAGAATCTGGCTCGGCGGCTATCTATCCGGTCTTGTTTATTACGATCCAGCTAATGGCAAATTTACCCGTTATCCGCTGCTGTCGAGCAACAAGGGCGATCAGTTGCCGAGTGTATACAGCATTGTGGAGGATACCAAGACCGGCAACATCTGGGCTTCGGCTTCGGGCGTAGGATTGTTCAAGATCGATGTAAATACCTTGCAGTCAAAGGTTTTGGATGTCAAGAATCCTACTTTGATGCACGATTTTTCGCAGAATCAGATTACAAATGTATGGATTAATTGCATGTGCATTTCGAGCGACAGAAAACTCTATATCGGCACATATTCGGGTTTCGACTGCATGGATCTTGATACCGAGAATTTCGTGAATACATACGGAGTCAACTGTTTTCTTGCAGGTTACGTTGTAAATTCACTTTACGAGGACGTTAATCATCATATCTGGGTAGGCACAGGAAACGGTCTTTTTGATTTCGATACCAAAAACCGCACTTTCAAGGAATACGGAGTTGAAAAGGGCATGCCGAGCGGATACATTGCAGGATTGGCCGGCGACAAAGACGGTAATATTTGGTTTTCTACTAATGGCGGTATATCCTGCCTCGACCGTCAATCCGGAAATTTCGTAAACTTCTATGCCTCAGATGGTTTGTATTCCACAGAGTTTTCCCATGGAGCTGTCTGTATTTCCGACAAGGGCAAGCTCTCGTTTGGCAGCGCCGAGGGCGTTGTATGTTTCTTCCCATTCAAGGGCCGTCACAAGTCGCGTCAGCTTTCCATTGCCCTTACCAATTTCATTGTAAACGGCAAGCCTGTCTACAAGGGCGCCATGTCGGGAAACAATCAGATAATGGATACAGTGCTTTATCATGCAAGGGAATTCCATTTGGCGCATTACGACAATTTCTTCGAGGTTGAGTTTTCTGCCATGGACTGCGGAAATCCCGAGAGTCTTGTCTTCAATATCAGAACCAACGGAGGTCCCTGGTCTACTATCTCCGGCAATCACATCTCTTTTGCTAATCTCGACTGTGGCCGTCATGAGATTGAGGCATACGTTACCGACAATGTAACTATCTCTCAGCCATTGCTGCTTACTGTTTATATCGATTTCCCTTGGTACAGGACTTGGTGGTTTTTCACACTTATTATAATAGTGTTGGTCTGCATCCTTTCGGGCATTGTGATTGTGGCGCGCCGCAGGGCCGTGCTCAACGACAAGATTAAGCAGATGAGCCACGTAAAGGAAATTAACGACAGCCGTCTGGAATATTTCACCAATATATCTCACGAGATCCGGACTCCTATGTCGCTGATAGTGAGTCCGCTGTACAAGCTCATGAATACCGATCCCGACCGTGAGCGACAGCGCAGCTACAAGATTATAAATGTAAACGCCCAGCGAGTGCTCAATCTTATCAATCAGCTGATGGACCTTAGGAAGATCGACAGCTCGCAGATGAGCCTTAAGTTCCAGGAGATTGATATAGTTGCGTTTTTGCGGAATATTTACGAGAGTTTCGAGCTTCATGCCTCTCAACTTGGCGTGGATTTCGGCTTCGATTATTCCATCAAGTCGCTTCCGCTGTACGTGGATCCGCTCAATTTCGACAAGGTGATTGTAAATATTCTCTCCAACGCATTCAAGTATACTCCCAAGGGCCGCACTGTAACAATGCAGCTTACACAGCCCACAGATTCGGAGGTGGAGATTATCGTTCAGGACAATGGCTCGGGACTCCCGGAGCAGGACCTCGACCATATTTTCGATCTCTTCTATCAGGGCGACAACAGCCACAAAATCAGCATTGTGGGTACAGGCGTGGGTATGTACCTCACCAAGCAGCTTGTAGAGATGCATCATGGCAAAATCGTGGTTCACAACAATATAGACGGCACCACGGGCTGCACGTTCCGTATTCTGCTACCAATGGGCCGTGCGCATCTCCAGGATTCGCAGATTATTCAGCCTGATGATAACAGCGGAAACATTGACATTCAGAACACTGCCGCCGCCAAGTTGGCTGATATCCCTATCGATGACGAATTCCTGAAGCAATATTCCAAGACCAAATTCCGCATCATGATTGTGGACGACGACGATCATGTAAGAAATTACCTCGTAGCCGAATTAGCTCCACATTTCCATGTTTCGGATTATTCAAATGGCGATGATGCCTGGAAATCAGCTATAAAGAACAAACCAGACCTCATAGTTTCGGATGTGATGATGGGAGAGATGAGCGGATTGGCATTGTGCAAGAAGATTAAGCAGAATCTTGAGGTCAACCACATTCCCGTGATTCTCCTTACAGCCATGGCTCAGGACGAAAACCGCATCAAGGGTCTCGATGTAGGCGCCGATGCCTTTGTCCCCAAGCCTTTTAATATCTCGGTTCTCATACATACCATCACCAATCTGCTTAAAAAGAATATCTCGCTCAAAAACCGCTATCAAGGCCGTCAGGAGCATATTCATTCGGCACAGGAGGCTCAGGTGGATATCAAATCTCCAGACGAGAGGCTTTTGCAGCGTGTGATGAAAGTAATAAACGAGAACATCAGCAACCCTGGCCTTACAGTGGAGACCATAGCAGCTAAAGTCGGTATCACCCGTGTGCACCTCCACCGAAAACTCTAGGAGCTTACCAACCAATCGACGCTTGATTTTCTCCGTAATGTGAGGTTGAATCTTGCCGTCAAGCTGCTTGAGAAACATCATCACAGCATTCTTGAGGTGGCCCAGCAGGTGGGTTTTGTATCAACGGCATATTTCAGCACGGTATTCAAGGATCGTTTTGGAATGACGCCATCAGCTTACATGAATGAGCACGCTCCGGGCAATATAAGCCCCGAAGACTTGCTGGAAGAGTGATTTTTTTAAGAAAATTTACTAATAGTTGTTAATATTAGCTTAACATTCGCTAAACTATTAGGTTATAATAAGTACTGTTTTAGCTGTTTTTTAATATAATGATACACAATATGTTATAAATTTTATGTAACATTAGCGAAAAAATATGTAACATTTAAATGTGTTAAAAATGTTATTTCGCAACATTCTTGAAACATTGTGTAACGTTAGAAATTGTTAAAATCGTACTTTATTTGTTAATTTGCATTGTGGAAAGTGAGGAATATATATATATGGTGTAAAACCCACATTTATATATCTCTCATGGGAAGCGATATATTTTATTAACTTAATTATTAATTTTTACCTCTAACAAATCATTTTTAAATGAAAAGAGAAACAAATCAATTTAGGAAGGTGCTTTTGCTCCTCACCATGTTGCTTTTCTCGTTTGATCTGTTGGCACAGACGATAACGGGTACGGTAACAGATGAGCACGGTGTTACTCTTCCTGGCGTAAGTGTGTTTGAGAAGGGAACCAACAACGGTACCATTACAGGCATCGATGGTGAATTCCTTCTGAATGTAAAGAATGATGCTGTTGTCGTATTCAGCTACGTAGGTTACGACACACAGGAGATTCCTGTAGCAAACACCAAGAAGTTATCAGTGGTTCTCAAGGAGACAACTACTGAGATCGAAGAGGTAGTGGTAGTAGGTTTCGGCCAGCAGAAGAAGGCTTCTGTGGTTGGTGCTATTACTCAGGCCTCTAGTAAAACAATCGAACGTGCCGCTGGTGTATCTGACCTCGGCCAAGCTCTTACTGGTAACCTTCCAGGCGTTGTTACCACCACAGGTGCCAACGGTGGTCAGCCTGGTGACGAAAAGGCTTCTTCTATCAGAATCCGTGGTACCAACTCTTTCAACAACTCGGAGCCTCTCGTTCTCGTGGATGGTATCGAGCGTCCTATGAACTCTGTTGACCCTGCTTCTGTACAGAACGTTTCTGTTCTCAAGGATGCTTCTGCAACAGCTGTTTACGGTGTTAAGGGTGCCAACGGTGTTATCCTTATTTCCACCAAGCGTGGTCAGGAGGGTAGAGCTCAGATCAATGCTTCTTACAGCACTACTATGAAGACTGTATCTAAGCTTCCTGGCAAGTATGACTCTTATGATGCTTTCCTCTACAGGAACATCGCTGTTGAGCACGAGCTCAATGTTCTTCCTGAAAACTTCCAGTACATACGTACTCAGGGATTCATCAACAACTTCCGTCCATCTGACCCTAACGCTTTGGATGAGTTCGGCAACAAGATCTGTGAGCGTTTCCCTAACGTAGACTGGCAGGAGTTCCTCTTCAAGAACTTCGCCATCGACCAGCAGGCCAACCTCAACATCAGCGGTGG
>JAZUEG010000388.1:0-6505 GCA_045640025.1 Bacteroidales bacterium | reverse complement strand
TTTTCTTCTTTTTATTATATATAGGGCGCAACCTTGTCATCCTGAGCTTGCGAAGGACCCTCAATTTATTTTTACTTTTCGCTTTCCACTTCAACTTTTTTCTCTATCTTTGCATCTATAACCACTTTTTTATTTTTATCATGCAATACAAAAAATTAGGCGAAATAGCTACATATATAAATGGTTTTGCGTTTAAACCTTCTCAATGGGCTAATAAAGGATTGCCAATTGTGAGGATACAAAACCTTAATAACGAAGAGGCAGAGTATAATTATTATGATGGCAAGATTGATGAGAAATTTCATATTAATAATGGTGATATTTTAATTTCATGGTCTGCCAGTCTAGGTGTATATGAATGGAATAAAGGATTGGCATTACTTAATCAACACATTTTTAAAGTTGTATTTGACAAACTGGATATTAATAAGTATTATTTCAAATATGCAGTAGCTGCAAATATTAACGAAATGCTTAGGCATATTCATGGAGCTACTATGCAACATATTACAAAAGGAAATTTTAATAATATACAACTCCCCGTCCCATCCCTCGCCGCCCAATCCCGTATTGTCTCCGAGTTGGATTTGTTAACCTCTTTGATTGACAATCAGAAAAAGCAGCTTGACGAGCTCAGCAAATTGCAGCAATCTACTTTTTACTCGATGTTTGGCGATCCCGTCGAGAACGAGAAAGAATGGCCGGTGAAGAAACTGGGAGAGGTGTGCTCAAAAATTGGTTCTGGAGCAACTCCACATGGTGGTAATGAAAATTACAAAAAAGAAGGTATTAGCCTGATTCGTAGTTTAAATATTTATAATGGAAGTTTTAAATACAAGGATTTAGCTTATATCGATGAAGAACAAGCTAAAGCTTTGGATAATGTCACGATTTACGAAAATGATGTTTTATTAAATATTACAGGTGCCTCTGTAGCAAGATGTTGTATTGTGCCTAATGATGTTTTGCCTGCCAGAGTAAATCAGCATGTTTGTATTTTGAGAACAAATGTAATGAATCAATTGTTTTTGTGTTATCAATTAATATCTGAGGAATATCAGCAGAAGTTAATATTTGATAGCAAAACAAATGGTGCTACACGAGAGGCATTGCCTAAAAATTTGGTTTCTAATCTTCCCATCATCCTTCCACCTCTTCCACTCCAAACCGCCTTTGCTGAAAAGATTTCGGCAATCGAGGAGATGAAGAAGAAGCTCAAGGCCTCGATTGCCGAAACTCAGAAGTTGTTTGATGCGAGAATGCAGGAGATTTTCGGGTAAGGGCGGGGAAAAAATCAATAGTATCTGTTGTCCATAATGCTTTGCGACAACAGGTACATCCTTGTTCCTATATCCTGTGGCCAACGATCTTGTGGGTGATTGTCCAATTCCTGTGCTCTTTGAATTGCGATATCAAGCTTGCCGTCGCCTATTACTTTTGCAGCATCGTAACTGCTTTCTTTGTAAGAGCCAAGCAATTCGCGAACTTTCTTTTTGGTGAATGTATCCATAGTGTTTACCTTCACGTTTTCTTTTACATTCTTGCGTAATTCTGATTTAGGGTCAAGTAATTGCGCATATTCTTCCTTGCTGAAAAGATGCAGCAGAAGCCACAACTCTATGCAAGGGTTTGATAATGCAAGACGGAAATCCTTTTGCTCGCAACTTTGTGCTATTGTGCTAAGAGATTTCTCAACCCATTTGTCCTTGTCTATAGCCATCCAGTATTCATAATTCCAATCATCCTTTTTCAGAGTCTTCACATAGTCGTCCAGCTGTTTCAAGACGTTTTCAGGACTTGAGTTGTTTTCCTCGCCTTCGGGACGTTTCAAGACTTCTACGGTAACATTCTTGGCCCCAAGTTTTTCAGCAAGGGTCTCAATATATATTTTCTCGGTGCATTTGCCCTCACAAGCCACAATTATGTTCTTGCCGAATCCTTTCGAGGTTCTTTCGTGAGAGTTGCCTTTACTTCTTCCCATATTTATACCTCCTTTGTTTTAAGATTGGCATAAAATGGAATAGCACCGTATTTTCCTTCCAGATAGCCCTTATCCTTATTCTCTCTTGGCTTGAAGTCGAACAAAGAATATACATGCGATTCTTGATTGTTGTCTTTCTCCACAAACCAAACCTCATCGTCACGGAAAATGTTCTCGCCAAGAATATGGGATTCGTGTGTAGTACAGATCAACTGTGACTTGGTGTCTGATTTCTCAAGATTTCTGCAATAATATCTTAGAATCTCTATCGTCATCAATGTATGCATGCTTCTATCAATCTCGTCCACCACATATACTGAATCCTGCAATTGCAGGTCAATCAGCATAGGTATGAAATCAAGAAGTCGCATAGTGCCGTCTGATTCCTGTGCAAAATCAAAGACAAACTCTTTCCCGTCAAGTCTATGGATAGCCTTCGATTCATAAACTCCATCTTTATCAAAACGATAGATATGTCTTCCTGAAGATACTTCTACAACAATTGTATCGTCCTCCTGCTTAGAAGCTTCCTCTTTGAAGCGTTCTATCAAATTATTAGGCAATTCCACTTGGTTGATTGCTATTGGGACATTCTTTATATCAGAAATTCCAGTGTTGAAATACTCTAATATATCTACAAAAATATCATGATACTTGTCGTCTTTCTCACTTCTTCGTTGTATATCCTGATATTTATGAGTGTCTGGGGTGATGATATGGAGTTTCTTGAACCAATCAAATACATCCTTCTGTTCCGAAATGTTTTTCACACTTCTTTCCGGACAGTCAGAGATAAATGATTTGTCGCGTTTGCAAGTCTGCGATACGAAACTGATAATTTGAGAGTTTTCTTTCTTGAAAATGTCTTTTGAGAACGATGAAACATACCCTTCGTTTTCCCAATTCCGCTCAAACACAAGGTCTCCGTCCTCATTGTCCTTGTTGATTTTGTAAAGCCACTCCTCCTCAATTCCTTCCTTGGAATACTCTACACCATACGCATAGAAGTTGTCGTTTTTCATAAACTCCACTTCTATTTTGCACGGTGCATTGTTGTTTTCCATCAGATTATATGGCTGATATAGTACACTTCTCCATTCTCCCAATGCAATTGTTTGCAAAAAAGACAATGCCTTTACGATATTTGATTTGCCAGATGCATTGGCTCCATAGAAAATCGAGGATTTCAGCAATGGGAAATCGGTACGCCTCTTGCCACGGACTACATGGCTGGCGGATACAGGACTTTTGCTGGCCGCAAATAGAATGCTGGTCTCATTCTTGAACGAGAATATGTTTGCAAGTGTCAGTTTCAGAATCATAATTTATCATTTATTGCATTTCGTCGCAAATTTATTGCAAGTATTTTACATATACAAATAAATATTGATTAATTTACTGCGTTTTCTTGCAAATTTTCTCACTTCTCCCTCACCAGCAATATGCTTCCCGTCCTCTTCAGCGAGTTTCCGTCCTTGCCGTATACAATAATGTCGTAGAAATACGTTCCCGGGGGGCAGCCGCGGCTGCCCTTGTTGTGCCATGTGCCGTCCCAGCCGAAGACGGAGGCCTCCACCTCGTCCCACTTGTATACAGTCTGACCATATACATTGTAGATCTTGCCCTTTATGCTGCGGATGTTGGCCGGCATCCTGGTAAGTCCGCCATTAGCTAAAAAAGACTCATCCTCCTGGAAGAAAGTAAAAACATCATTCTGACCGTCGCCGTTCGGTGTGAAAATATTCACCTCCTTCACCTCCAGCGGCCTCGGCACAATGCTCACAAACTGGGTGTCCACATCTATACAGCCATTAGCTGCCCGGGCCTGCATCACTATCATGTACTTGCCCTTCTCGTAATAGGCGTGCGGCGCGGGACTGCCGTGCGCGGTGGGAGTCTTGTCGCCGAAGCTCCATGAAGTCTCCGCCGCCCACGATGCCTGGCAGTCGAAACTTATCTCGTCGCCTATGAAAGTTGTGCTGTCGGCGCCCGAGAATGTGGCCCGCTCCACCGATACATATACCGTGGTATCGTGAATGCAGCCGAGATTGTCGGTCACCAGAAACGAGTACCTCGAGTTGCCGTCCTGCAGCGGAGTCACCTTGGCCACGCCGTTGCTGGTGGCCGATACACCCTTGCCGCTCCATACAGCGCGCCTCATGTCGTATTCCTGTAGGTATTGCCAGCTAATGGCGTTTAAAATCTCCTCGCTCATACACAGCTCGTAGCCAAGTATATACGCCTCGTTTTCCATCCCGCGCGACGATACCTTCATCGTCCAGTCGCCATCCAGGGGGCATCCCTCTATCCTGGGCTCGTAGCGGTATTGCATCATGTTCCCCGCCTTAGATTTTACGGGCGTGCCGTCGGGCATTGGCTCGTCGTAGTCCTTCAGGGTCAGCGAGTTGCCGTCGGGCATGGAGAGCTCTATCTTCAGGTCGGCGGCGCGGTCGGTGCTTGCGGTCAGCAGTATGGCCTCTATCTCGCTGCCGGTGGTGGTGCGGCCGCCAAAACATTTCAGGCTCACCCTCCCCAGCCAGTAGCTGTTGTATATCGACTGCGGGTTTTTCTCCATGCAGCTCTTGTGGCACTGGTATTTTACCTCCTGGCTCTTGGTCTGCAGGCTCAGCTCCACGGCGCTCCCCAGGCATATACCCCTCAGTTTTGGGTCCATGTCGTTGCTGTATCCGCCGAAATCCGGACGCTTGCCCACCATAATTTTTTCTGTATCAGCTGCACTGCTCCCGTCGGCAAATACTGCCGACAGCCTCACCATGTAGGCGCCGCCCTCGGGATACGCGTATTGCAGGTATGGCTCGCCGGTCTCCAGCACGTCGCCGTTGTCCATGTCCCAGATATAGCTGCTGGCCAGGGTGTCCTGTCCGTTGTATAGGGCCCGGGCGGTGTATGTGGCCTTGTCCTGGGGGCAGATGGGCTCCCCGGGCAGTATCAGGCTTACGTCCTTTTGGGCGCTGGCGCATACCGATATCAGTATGGCGCATATTAGAGTGGGTATTCTGCTTTTCATTGTGTGCTAAGTTTGGGGCAAAGATACTCAATTTTTGCGGAATACTGTTTTTTTTATTACTTTTGTGGCCTGATACCATCAAAATCCGCTATCATGCGCATAGTATTATTGTTGTTTTTGCAGCTAATGGCGAATATTCTGGCGGCCCAGAATCCTGTGTACCAGCAGCCTGTAAGCTCTCCGGCCGACCACGCCGTGTATTCCATACTCAGCCGTAACGTTGGCACGTCGTTTTCCAACACGTGGAATGTGGGCAGCGCCAAAAAACTGGAGGGCACCACATACCTGCTTGAGGTGTGGCTCACCAGCCCCGGCACCGCCTGGAACTACGGCGAGATGGGCGCCATACAGGCCGAGATAAACTCCGCCGCCGACTGGCTCACGCGCAAGGCCGCCGAATACGGCAAGCGCGCCGAGTTCCGCATAGGATGCTACGCCGGCGATGGCTACAGGGGTGTGCCGATAAGCGGACTCCCGAGGTCATACGCCGAGGCCTGCAATTCGGGAAACCTACTCGTGAGGGCCCTCCAGCAGATAGGCTATCCCGGCATGATGGAGTGCTACCATCAGCTGCGCTATCAGCTGGGATGCGACAATGTGCTGGTGCTCGTGGTGATAAACAACGAGGGATGGAGCTGCGCCAACAGTTTCTCCACAGCCCATGCCAGCGGAGGCTACGAGAGCTATTTCCTGGAAAACGCGTTTATCTTCGCCACCGTGGATGGCGAGCCGCCGCTGGCCTCCACCATAGCCCACGAGATGCTCCACCTATTTGGCGCATGGGACATGTATGCGCCCCAGGTGTCCGATTATGCACAGAGCTATGCCCAGGCCTGTTATCCCGGCGAGATAATGCTCACCCTGTCCCGCGACATAGATACCCAGCAGATATCTCCGCTCACGGCCTGGCTCACGGGACTCAGCGGCATATACAGCGGATGGTACATGGATTTCAAGCGTATAGAACAGTATTAAAAAAAATTTTTTTCAACCAAAAAGACATGAATCCCAAGGATGGCGGCATAGGCTTCTTTAGGTCGTTTGCCAATCTCATTATCGATATTGCCCTGGTATACCTCTGCTACATGCTGTGCAGGGTGGTGTTCCTGATGGCCAACTACGATTATTACGCCGGAAATATCTTCGACGGCAATTTCTGGAATCTCGTTCACGGATCGCTCGTGTTCGATACATCGGGCATCATATATACCAACCTCCTTTTTATATTGATGGCCATATTCCCATTCCATGCCAAGGAGCGCTCCTCGGGCTATGCCGGATTTACCAAGGCCGTATACATAGTATGCAATTCCATAGGCATATTAGCCAATATGGTGGATGTGGTATACTTCCGCTGGACCAGCCGACGCAGCACCGCATCGGTATTCAGCGAGTTTGCCGGCGAGGACAATGTGATGCAGATCCTGGGCACCGAGTGTGTGCGCCACTGGTATCTTGTATTAGCTGCACTTATAATGATACTGCTGCTGATACTG
>JAZUEG010000387.1:0-38134 GCA_045640025.1 Bacteroidales bacterium | reverse complement strand
CATCCGCCGTATCGATGGTCAGGAGGCTGAGGCTTTCGGTCTCACATGTCCACTCATCAAGAAGGCCGACGGCACCAAGTTCGGCAAGACCGAGAAGGGCAACATCTGGCTCGACCCCAAGCTCACTTCGCCATACGAGTTCTATCAGTTCTGGATGAACACATCAGACGAGGACGCTGAGAGATACATTAAGATATATACTTTGCTCTCTCACGAGGAAATCGACAACCTTATTGCAGAGCACAAGCAGGATCCAGGTCGCCGTCAGCTCCAGAGCGTACTCGCCAAGCACATCACCATCATGGTACACGGCGAGCAGGCTTACAACACTGCCGTATCAGCATCTCAGATACTATTCGGCAAGGGCACTAAGGATCAGCTCTTGGCTTTGGACGAGGCCACATTCATGTCGGTATTCTCAGGCGTTCCACAGTTCAACATCTCGAAGGCAGAGCTTTCGGCAGGTATCGGATTGCTGGATTTGTTAGCTGACAAGACACAGTGCCTTGCATCAAAGTCTGAGGCCCGCCGCTCGGTAAAGGAAAACGCCATCGCCATCAACCTCGAGAAGGTATCCGACGAGAAGGCCATCATCAACGCCGACGCCCTCCTCGACGGCAAATACATCCTCGTAAAGAAGGGTAAGAAAAACTGGTTCATCATCAAGGCTGAGTAAATCGGCTGAGAAGATAAAAAATTTATACAAAAAGTTACGGTTAATATTGATATTTGCCGTAACTTTTTGTATATTTGTGGCGCAATAAAAAATATCAGCAATGCTGAATGTAGCCAACATAATAGAAAATAACGGCGGTTTTATCAAGACAAACGAGATTGACAACCAATATCAGTACAGAAAGATAACCAATGCCGCAAAAGACGGATCCCTCATAAGAATCCGCCAGGGACTCTATGCAGATCCATTGGCACTTGCTAATACAATGATAGACGTGGAAAAATTCATCCCCAACGGCATTTTGTGCCTTTATAGTGCATTCATCCATTACGACCTATCAACACAGATTCCATCGGCATATTGCATTGCAATCGACAACAAAAGAAAGGTAAGACTCCCTGAATACCCACTCATCGACCTCTATTACTGGAAAAAAGAAAACCTGGAAGTAGGAGTAATAACCAAGGAAATATCAGGCTACCAAGTACAGATCACTGACCTGGAGAGAACCGTTTGCGATGCAGTAAAATACCGCAACAAAATCGGACTCGACGTTTGCGGAGAGGTGATAAAAGACTATCTGTCGCGTAACGACTACAACATCGGCAAACTGCACGAATATGCCAAAATACTGAGGATAAACAACATAATAACCAAATACATTGAGACAAGGATATGAAAAAAGACATTGGTAAATCTATAAGAACCCGACTACTGAACCTGGCCAATAATGAAAAAATCGATTATATGAAAATACTAATCAGGTATTTCCATGAGCGATTGTTATATAGAATATCCAATAGTTCATACAAGAAAAACTTTCTCCTAAAAGGCAGTTCTCTGATATTCGCCTACGATATGTTCAAAGCCCGTCCCACTGTTGACGTTGATTTGCTGGGACATAACATCAACAGAGAGGAAGAATACATAAAAAATGTATTTGAGGAGATATGCCAGGTAAACTGCAAAGAAGACGGAGTGATATTCCATCCAGATTCAATAAAAATCGGTGCTATTGCATTGGAGAAGAAATATCCTGGAAACAACGTAAAAATAACAGCCACAATGGACTCCATCAGTCAACAGATATCAATAGATATCGGCTATGGAGATATTGTGACTCCGTATCCACTTCCACTGGAATATCCTCCCCTATTGACAGACATCCCAACTGTGGATCTTTATGCTTATTCGCTGGAAACTCTAATAGCAGAGAAATTCCACGCCATGATACAGCGTGACAATGATAACAGCAGGATGAAAGACTTCTTTGACATTTACCACTTGTTCAAAAATCACAGCATAGACGAAAATCTTCTGAAAGATGCCATTCTCAATACCTTTAATAATAGGGATATGGAATACACCGAAGGTAAGTCTCTATTTACCAAAGAGTTCGAAAGCGATGAATTTAGAAATACAATGTGGCAAGCATTCCTTAAAAAGATAAAATGGTCACAAGAATTGCCATTCACTGAGGTAATGAAAGTTATAAGGGAAAAACTTTCTCCTTACTGGAATCCATCCATCAACAAACAATAAACGAATACCCAAAGTTACGGCAAATATCAACATTTGCCGTAACTTTTAATACATTCAAACTCTCCCTTTAGTCCAATTATTATCCAAAAACTGCGTTATATTTGGCTAAATCTCTAAAAAAAAGACACATTTAGCCGAATATAAGGCAGTTTTTTGTTTGTCAACCTCAATTATTTCTACTATCTTTGCAGTATCGAATAATAAAACAAGAACTAAAAAATGAAAGTAAATTATTTAAGAAAAACTTGTTCCGCTATTTCACTATTCTTATTAGTGCTAATAGGAACCTGCAAGGCTTCTGCACAAGGATGCCCAAGGCCTATCAGCCTTGATTACATCACAGAGGTAATAATTGATCCTCAGCCGTTTGAGCCAGGCAATGTGAAAATCAAAGGCAAAATACACGACAACATCGCAGATTCGGCTTACAATCTTTATGTGAGCGACGAGTATCTGCACATTGGAGACAATCCAACCGAGTGCGTTGTAGTGAAGGGCAAAAGATTCAAATACAATATCCATATCACCGAAATGAGGGAATTGTATTTCAAAACCATCTTCAAAGGACAAAAGAATATTGACGCCGGATTCAGAATAGCAGCTATCCCAGGACAAAAATACAAATTTCATATTCATAACGGTTACATTGATTATAAAAAATACCGCGCCAACCAATTCAAACAAGTTGACGGAACATATTGGGCAAGGGAACATTTCAACAACACAACGCCACACCTTAAGCCAATCAAAGCAAACAAATCTTGGAACAACGTAAGTCAACAAGCAGATAGTTCCCTGATAATCACCGAGGTTCATTTTGCTGACACAGCTACTGTGATAAGGACTACCACGTCAAACGCTATATCATACAATTTCTCGCAAGACAGCTATTTGGCAGGAATCAACAATACCAAATACAAATTTAAATGCGCACAAAACAACAGCGACAAAAACTGGACAATGGAAACCAGTGCTTTCGGCGACTACTTCTATTTTGAGCCAATGCCTATCAATACAGAGAAATTCGCTCTTATAATAGAAAATGACACTATAATAGAGAATATCTGTGACAGCAAATCATTAATAGGAAAAGAGCCCAATTTCAAGATGAATATCACTGGCAAGCCAGGTTCGGTGATTGGAATACCAGATTTTGAAGAGCATTACGTCAACGAAAACGGCAGTTGGTCTATAAAAAACTACACAATAGACAACTCTGGAAAGTTAGAATACCAAACCTACCTTCCTGAAGATATGCGGATTGAATTACGCATTAATGGCCGAAAATATTTCTTCAATTACATCCAAAACCAAGAAGCCAACATTGTTGTGGAGAGAAACACCTACAATGTAAGTGGTACTGAATACTACAATCAGTGGGGTGCTGGATTATCAGTATTCAACGAAGCCAAGAAAAAACACTTCCCAAACAAAGCCAAGAAACAAGTTGTAGGATTCACCAGAGACCATAACCAAACAAGAGGAGGAGTAGACTTTATGGTCAACAATATATTTTGGTAGCTAACAAACACGGCCACTTAATACGCACTCAATAAATAAAAAACTGCGTTATATTTGGCTAAATCTCTAAAAAAAAAAGCACATTTTGCAGAATATAACGCAGTTTTTTTATTATAACTACTTATTAACAAAATTCAACTTAGCGCTGATTATACCGCAAAAACATAGCTATACTTAGCGCTAACTACCTTTTTTTTGACACTTAGCGCTGATTATAGCAAACTTTTTGTATTTTTGCACAGAAAACCAATACAAGAAAAAACCATGCTAATAGGACGTCAGAGCGAACAGAATATATTGAAAACCCTTCTTGAGGAAGAGGAGTCGCAGTTTTGCGCCATATATGGAAGGCGAAGAGTAGGCAAGACTTATCTCGTAAGGGAAACCTTCAACTACAATTTTGCATTTCAGCATACTGGAGCGGCCAACGAACCGCTGAAAAAGCAACTCGAGAACTTCCACCGATCACTTATGAATTGTGGAATGAGCAAATGTGCACGTCCCAAAAACTGGATGGAAGCGTTCAACATGCTTGCAAAATTATTGGAAAACAAGGAAGACAAGAAGAAAGTGGTATTCATAGACGAACTACCATGGATGGATACTCCAAAATCCGGACTCATAAGTGCGTTGGAGCATTTCTGGAACTCTTGGGCCACTGCAAGACGCGAAAAGGACATCATACTTATAGTATGCGGCAGCGCTACATCATGGATTACCGACAACATAAAAAACAACCATGGAGGCCTCCACAACAGGCTTACACGTCAGATCTACCTTAAACCATTCTCGCTGTTGGAATGTGAGAAATATGCGAAAGCCCGCAACCTTGTACTGGAGCGCAAACAGATTGCCGAACTATATATGGTATTGGGCGGAATACCGTTCTATTGGTCGATGGTGGAAAAATCCGACAGCGTGCAGCAATGCGTTGACAGACTATTCTTCCACGAGGACGCCAAACTCAAAAACGAATTCGAGTCCCTATACGCATCATTATTCAAGAAACCGGAGCCTTACATAAAAATAGTTACCGCTCTCGGTTCCCAGAAATCAGGCCTCTCGCGCGACGAGATTATAAAAGCAACTGGACTGAGCGATAATGGAAGCTTTTCAAAACAATTAAACGACCTGGAACTCTGCGGATTTGTCCGTAAATACAAGTCGTATGGCAAGACAGAACGTGATGAACTAATACAACTTATCGACAACTACACATTGTTCTATTTTAAGTTCATAAAAGAAAACATCAATGGCGACACAGATTTCTGGCTTCACAACAACGACACTCAGATACATAATATATGGGCAGGACTGGCGTTTGAGCGTCTCTGCCTACAACATATCGAACAAATAAAGAAAGCGCTTGGAATATCAGGCGTGATATGTTCCGCTCAGTCGTGGCGAACAAGCAAGTCGGCGGATCACGATGGCGCTCAAATAGACCTCTTGCTTGTACGCAACGACAGCATAACCAACATCATCGAGATGAAATACAGCAAGGACAGCTACCGGCTGAATAGAGAGGACATCGAAAGTCTTATGCGCAAGCGGTCTGTATTCAAGAATGTAACGCAGACCAAGTCGTCGGTACACATCACTATGGCAACCACCTACGGAGTAGAACACAATGCCTATTGGAACGACATTCAGTCGGAAATCACGCTTGATGACCTATTCCAATAGACAATTGCCCCAATCTTCGCCCTACGATTGAGGATTGGGGTTCATATCCTCTCCCCGATCCATCGTTTCAGCAGAAAAGTCAGGAAATACGGGAAAGTGTAGAACTTTCCATTAAAACCTATGTTCTTGTAGCAGAGTTTTATGCCGTATCTGATATCGGTGAAACGGTCGTCGGTGATTAACTTATTGAGCGAGGCTGTGGCGTTGTCGTTGGCTTTCACCTCTACAGGAATCAGCGAATCGGCGTCTCTGACAAAGAAATCCATCTCCACCGTACCCTTTGAATTCTTGTAGAAAAAGAGCTGATACCCTGATTTCACAAGCATCTCGCCGACAATGTTCTCGTAAATGGCACCCTTGTAGGTATTGAAGTTCTTGTTGGAGCGCAGGTCCATTTGGGCTTCGTCGTCGAGTGAGGCCACAAGCAATCCTGTGTCGCCGAAATACAGTTTGTAGTTCATTGGATCGTAATTGCCTTTCAGTGGAAGTTCAGGAAGATCAAGACAATAACAGATATTCACGATACCAGCATCGTTCAGCCAGTCCACGGTTCCTGTATATTCGCGGTTGCGTGCGCCGTGCGACAGTTTCGAAATCTGGAATTTCTTGTTGTCCTTGGCCAGAAAAACCGATATATTATCATATACATTCTTCACCTTGGCCTTGTCGAGACCTATGGCATATTTGGTAATATCTTCTTCATACATCCTCAGCAACGATCGCTGTTTCTTTAGGATACCTTCAAAATTGTTGTTTCTAACGTATTGGTTAACAATGTCAGGCATTCCTCCTACAATTATGTATTCGCGAAAAAGATCGAAAAATTTGTCGAGTATGGATTTCGGAAACGGCTTTACGTCCCTCATATACTCATACAAATCTTCTATCATTGCATCATCGTAACCCTTGGCCCACAGAAACTCCTCGAAATCAAGCGAGTACATTTCGTATTCCTCCTTGAATCCCACAGGAACGGACACTATCTCGTTGTAGTTGATACCCATAAGCGAGCCCGAACAGATAACATCGTAACGGCCGTCTAACGCAAAGAATTTCAAGCAAGTGGCGCAATTTGGACACGCCTGTATCTCGTCGAAGAATATCAGCGTATCATTATCAACGAACTTGAACTTGTTGTTCTGAACCGATATTTGCTTTATTACCTCTTCGGGCGAAAAACCACCGTCAAAAATACTCTTGAATTGTGGATGAGTTACAAAATTTATCTCCACAACACTCTTGTATGATTTGCCAAAATTCTCTATAGAAGAAGTCTTTCCTATCTGACGTGCACCTTTCACAACGAGAGGCTTGCGGTCAGGATTTTGCTTCCACATTTTTAGATAATCGTCTATTTTTCGTCTAAGTAACTGTGCCATACTGATATAGTGTTTAGAAAATCACAAAATTCCGCCTCAAAATTAGATAATTTTCACAAAATTCCAATACTTTTGGTTCATAAAATCACAAAATTCCAGCCATTTTGAGCCAATTTCTCACAAAATTCCTGAAATTGCGGACTCTTAACCGCATAATCTGCGGTTATAAATCCGCATCGCGGAGAAAAATGACAGCATCAGAGGAAAAACCAAATTTAGGTACTCCACTTAACAATATATGTCTTACACCTAACATACCATAAAGTTTTTACTGATTTTGCATTGTCAGTCATTACGAAACGGCTCTATTCCAAAACCAAAAACCACATTATATCTTTGCGGCAGAATTAGAAGGGTATTTTTTTCAAATCAAAATAAGAGGACAAAATGAACAGAATTACAAGAAGAATTGCAAATGCAACACTATCGGCTGCTATGCTGGTTTTGGCTGCTGAAACTGCCACGGCGCAGGACACCATCCCAAACGGCTTGCACATTGGCGTATTGGCCCACACTTACCTGAGCCTTCAGCAAAACGGATATGGAGCATCGGTGGAGACTCCCAACTCAAGCGACTGGAAACTTGGCGCTTCTGTCTATAGGGCAAGACTTATGGCTGATATGAATATCACCAGCAAGGATTACATTTTTGTGGAGACAGAGCTGACTGCTTCCGTAGGTATGGGCAACGACAAAGCCGCCTCAATCAAGTTTCTTGATATCCAGTATGACCACACATTCTGCAAGGGCCTTACGGTATCGGCTGGAAAAATGCTGGTGAGCCACAACAGGAACGGACTTCAGACTGCATCAACCCTTATGGCCAACGACTTCACCTACTTCCAGTACCCATACAATATGAGCAAAGACGATCCATTGGCCAACGACTGCGGACGCGACGTGGGTGTAAACCTCTCGGGCGCACTGCTCAGCTCAGGAAAACTAAAGTATAAACTCGGGGCATTTGGCGGTCAGCGGAATTACGACAATGCCGACGGCGCTCCTATCAGAACTATCGGACGCATTGAATACAACTTCAACGACATAGACAAATACAGCGGTACAAATCTCGGAGAGGGCAAGACAACTACACTGGCCGCAGGCTTCGACAACCAGGGAAGCTACTACGCCATTGGAGCCGACTTCTATCTCGACAGGCCGATAGCCGACAACTGCTCGGCAACACTCAACTGCGCATACTCGCATCTCGACGGCGGAAAGGCCGACAAAAAATACAACTTCCACGACGCGATACCCGCTCAGAATATCTATTTCGCCGAATTCGGAGTATTCTTCAAGGAATGCAAGATACAGCCTTGGATAAAGTTTGAGCGTCAGGATATCTGCAACGCCGAAAACCCTACCAATGTATTTGGAGGCGGTGTCAACTGGTTTTTCAACGGATACAAGAGCAACCTGAGACTCTCGTACCAATCTATGAGCAAGGGAATGTTGCTGACAGACGGCAGTTTCAACAACAAGAGCTATGGTCAGATATGGCTTCAGCTGCAGGTATGCACTTTCTAAGGGCATCAGAGAATATAATAATCTAACACATAAAACTTTAGCATAAAAATGAAGAAATCTGTTTTCAGAAACATTATGGTTGCCGCAATGGTATCGGCAACAGCGGTATTCAGCGCCTGTGGCGGCGGAGCACAAAAGTCTGACAGCAATATATCGTCGGCAGCCATCACCGACAGCACTGTAACTGTAGGCATACTGCACTCGCTAAGCGGTACTATGGCTATATCTGAGGTTTCCCTGAGAGACGTGCTGCAAATGGGTATCGACGAGATAAACGCTCAGGGCGGCGTAATGGGCCACAAGATTATCCCACAGATAGTGGACCCCGCATCCAACCCTGACCTCTTCGCCGAAAAGGCCAAGGAACTGCTCGGCAACAAGATCCCCGTTGTGTTCGGCTGCTGGACCTCGGTATCAAGAAAGTCGGTTCTTCCTGTTTTTGAGGAGAACAAGGGTCTGCTCTTCTATCCCGTTCAGTACGAGGGTCAGGAGTGCTCGCCAAATATCATCTATACAGGCGCCACACCAAACCAACAGCTGATACCTGCCGCCGACTACCTTATGAGCGAGCAAGGCGGCGGATACACCAAATTCTATCTGCTGGGCACCGACTATGTATTCCCACGCACCGCCAACCACATTCTTAAATCGTACCTTCTGGCCAAGGGCATCAAGGCCGAGGATATTGTGGAGGAATACACTCCATTCCACCATCAGGACTATCAGACCATTGTATCAAAGATAAAGGCATTTGCCACCAACGGCGACGCGGCTGTGCTCTGCACCATCAACGGCGACAGCAACGTGCCTTTCTACAAGGAATTCGCCAATCAGGGTCTCAAGGCCGAGGATTGCCCGATTATGGCATTCTCTGTGGCTGAAGACGAGCTCAGGGCTATGGATACAGAATTCCTGGCAGGACACTACGCTGCCTGGAACTATTTCCAAAGTCTGGAGAGCGACATAAACGCCAAGTTCGTGAAGACATTCGTGGACTACTGCGCAAAGAACAACCTCCCCGGAGGATCCGCAAGAGTTACCGACGACCCTATCTGCTGGTCATACACTGGCCTCTACCTCTGGAAAGCCGCTGTGGAGAAGGCTCAGTCGTTTGAGGTTGATAAGGTGATAGCCGCATTGTCGGGTCTTGAGTTTGACTCGCCATCAGGCAAGGTGAAAATGCACGAGAGCAACCACCATCTCGCAAAGCCTGCCATCATAGGCAAGATCAGGAAAGACGGACAGTTCGATATAGTGTCAGCTACCGAAGACCTCGTAATCCCCGAGCCATTCGGCAATTACTCCAAATAACAAAAACAATATAAAAGTAGATATGCTATGAGATTAAGGATAATCGCTTTAATCATATCGCTTTTAGGATTTCTGGCAAATGTGGCGGTTGCTCAGACAGCCGCCACTTCACCTGAAAAATCCATCAGCCTTTCAAAAGCACAGAAACAGGAACTTCAGCAAATGCTGGACACCTCCGACCGCGCTATACAGCTGGAGGCCATCAACACACTGAGGCAATGCCGACACAACGACGCCCTGCCATTACTGAAAAACTACCTGAAAAACAGCACCGTACAGGACGCCAACTATATCGAGGCCGAGAAAGCCGTAAAATATTTCGAGCATCAGGAGAAAAACGCGAGCGGTATCCAAAACCTCTTCAGCGGTCTGTCGCTTGGCTCCATACTGATACTCGTGGCATTGGGCCTGAGCATCATATACGGATTGGCGCGAATCATCAATATGGCCCACGGCGAATTTATGATGATAGGCGCCTATACCACATTCTGTATGCAACAGTTGTTTGTGACGATATTCGGCGAGGGCGCATCAGATATTGCCTGGTTTGCCTCATTGCCAATATCATTCCTGGTTTCGGCAATGTTTGGACTGGCGGTGGAGCGTCTGGTAATCAGGCATCTCTACAACCGTCCGCTGGAGAGCCTGCTGGCCACCTGGGGTATCAGCCTCATCCTCATACAGCTTGTCAGGACAATCTTCGGCGACCTCACAACTGTGAAATCTCCTGCCTGTCTGGCTGGAAGCATCGATTTCGAATCGGGAGTGTCGCTTCCATACAACCGGCTCTTCATAATGGGCCTAACGGCGGTGGTTTTCATCGCGGTGGTGCTTGTATTTCAGAAAACAAGACTCGGAATCAAGATACGCGCCGTAACACAGAACCGCAATATGGCGGCCGCCGTCGGCATCTCCACAAGCCGCATTGATATGCTCACATTCGCAATAGGATCGGGACTGGCGGGCCTGGCAGGCTGCGCAATCACCCTCATAGGAAACGTGGTGCCCGATATGGGACAAACCTATATAGTTGACTCGTTCATAGTGGTGGTGACAGGCGGAGTAGGCAAGCTGGCTGGCACAGTGGTGTCAGGTCTCGGAATCGGAATATTCTCAAAGATTTTCGAGGGCCTGTTCGAGGCTGTATATGGCAAGGTGCTGATACTGCTTCTTGTGATTGTATTCCTGCAGAAGCGCCCTCAAGGCATCTTCCGCGACAAGGGACGCGTAGGCGAAGACTGATTGTAACATTGCAAAATCCAAAAAAGAAATGAACAAAGACAAAATCACATATCTATCGTTTCTTGGCATCTTTATGCTGATAATGCCACTATGCAACCTGTGCGGACTGATAGAGACCAACACACTGTCGCTATGGGGGCGATACCTGAGTTTCGCAATTGCCGCCATAGGTGTCGACCTGATATGGGGCTACACAGGCATTATGACTATGTGTCACGCGTTTTTCTTCTGTCTGGGAGCATACGGACTGGGTATGTACCTTACAATCAGCAATCTGCCTCAGGGCGCCGAGGTTCCCGACTTCATCAGCTGGAATGGTATGGACCATCTCCCGATATTCTGGCTGCCATTCCAATCGGTGGCGGGCACCATTTTCACCACACTCATCATCACGATACTCGTGGGTATGATTAGCTACTTCATATTCCGCCGCAGAATCAAGGGAGTGTTCTTCGCCATTATCACTCAGGCACTGGCACTGGCGCTGTATCTGCTGTTCTCGCGCAACGAGACTATGCTGGGAGGCACCAACGGACTCACCAACTTCAGATACCTGGCCGGGCTCGACCTCTACAATCCCAACGTGAAGGTGGGGATATACATAGCCACCGTGGCAATGCTGGGCATCATATACTATCTGGCTTCCAAGATATCGCAATCCAAATTCGGACGCGTGCTGATAGGCATCCGCGACTCCGAATCCCGTCTCAGGTTTGCAGGCTACAATGTATCGCATTATCAGACAGCCGTTTTCATCATTGGCGCAGTGATAGCTATGATAGGCGGAATGCTATATCTGCCTCAGACAGGCATCATCACCCCAAGCAAAATGGACGTTACGGCATCGGTGGAAATGCTGATATGGGTGGCCCTGGGCGGACGCGGAAACCTGAAAGGCGCAGTGATAGGCGCGCTGGTGGTAAACCTGCTATACAGCCTCTTCACCTCGCTCCTGCCTCAGGCCTGGCCTTATATTCTGGGTCTTATGTACGTGGTTACAGTATTGTTTCTGCCCAACGGACTGCTGGGATTATCCAAATCTATGTTTAACAAAATCAAAAACCTCAATCCCAAATGCTCACAATAAAAAATCTAATGGTCTCTTTTGGCGAGCTTGTGGCATTGTTTATCCGCAAATTCGAACTCAAGGACAAGGAACTGAGGGTGATAATAGGCCCCAACGGCGCTGGAAAATCCACTATGATGGACATACTATGTGGCAAGACACCTCCCAACGAGGGTTCGGCCGTTTTCAACGGAGTGGAGCTGATAGGCAAATCGGAACTCGAGATTGCCGAGCTGGGAGTAGGCCGCAAGTTTCAGAAACCATCCATCTTCGACGGCCTTACGGTTTACGACAATCTGCTGTTGGGACTCAAGTGCAAGAAGGACATTTTCCATTCACTGTTTTTCAAGCTAAGTCCCAAACAGAAAGACTACCTTATGTACACCGCCGAGCGTGTGGGACTGATAAACAACCTCAACACCCTGGCAGGAGCATTGTCGCACGGACAAAAACAATGGCTGGAAATTGCGATAGTTCTGCTTCAGGACCCCAAACTGCTACTGATAGACGAGCCTGCCGCAGGTATGTCGGACTCAGAGACCGCCAAGACAGGCGACCTCCTGATAGAGCTTGGCAAGGAGCGCGGAGTGATTGTTATAGAGCACGATATGCACTTTGTGGAACAGATTGCTCAGGAAAAAGTATCAGTGCTGGTTAGGGGCGAGATACTGAAGGAAGGCCCATTCCAAGAGATAAAGGCCGACCCCGACGTGATAGCCTGCTACTTGGGATCGCCCGACTCGGCCCAGATGAGAAATATGCATATTAAATAAACCCTGAAAACAATGCAAATATGGAATACATACTGCAAACAGAAAACCTGCAATCGGCCTACGGACAGAGTCAGATACTTTGGGGTGTGGATATGAACGCTCTCAAGGGCAAGGTAACCACCATAATGGGACGAAACGGAGTAGGCAAAACCACTCTTATGCGCACTATTACAGGTCAGCTGAAAACCCTGGAAGGCTCCATAAAACTATGCGGAAACGAGATCAGCCAACTGCCTACCTACAAGAGGGCAAAGGCCGGAATAGGCTACGTGCCTCAGGGAAGGGAGATCATCAGCAAGCTCACCGTATGGGAAAACATATCGATAGGCACCGAGGCCCGCAACGACAATATCAGGACATTCGACGAAGACGAGATATACTCCCTGTTCCCGATACTGAAAACATTCGAGAAGCGTCTTGGAGGCAACCTCTCAGGCGGTCAACAGCAACAGCTGGCAATAGCGAGGGCCCTTGTGGGAAATCCTCAGCTCCTGATACTCGATGAGCCCACCGAGGGAATACAGCCATCCATCACATACGAGATTGCCGACGTGGTGAGGCATCTGGTGGAGACCAAGGGGTTGTCGGTAATCCTGGTGGAACAGAAACTGGATTTCGCTAAACGCCTGTCGGACTATTATTACATAATGGACCGCGGAAAGGTGGTGACCCACAACGACAAAGACAATATCGACTACGACAAGCTGAAAGCATATCTATCGGTATAAGACAATATCAATCAACACTAAAAATTGCATAACAAAAATGAGAATAGCACCCCGTGACATAGAAAAACTATGGCTACACACAGCCTGTGTGGTGGCTCAGAAAAGATACGCGAGAGGCCTCAAACTCAATTATCCCGAATCGATAGCCCTGCTGTCGGGTCAGATACTTGAGCTAATAAGAGACGGACACACAATCGCGGAAATCAACAAAATGGCCATAAACATACTGGGCACCGACGACGTATTGCCCGGAGTTCCCGAAATGGCCGAGGAGGTTCAGGTGGAAGGCACTTTTGTGGACGGCACCAAGATGATATCAATCCACAACCCGATACAGAAAAGCAACCTCTCGCCCGACCTGGCGCTCTATGGATCAGGCCTCGTAAAGAACGACCTGAAAATAAAGACCGACAACTCCACCGGATACATTCCCGGAAATACCGACATTCAGGAAGGCGACATAGAGATAAACAAGTACAGGAAAACCAAACTCATAGAGGTCACCAACAAGGGATCTAGACCAATACAGGTAGGCAGTCACTGCAACTTTGTGGAAACCAACAGATACCTGAGTTTCGACCGCAACGAGGCCGTAGGATACAGGCTCAACATTCCCGCAGGTACAGCCATCCGCTGGGAGCCAAATCAGACCAAGGCCGTGGAACTTGTGGAAATAGCTGGCGACAAGATAGTACTTGGAGGCAACAATATCGTAAACGGCCCGATAAATGGACGCGAAGATTATATCGCCGATAATATCAACACTTTCCTCAACAACAATTAATCAAATCAAGACAAAATGGCTAAACTAAGCAAAAAACATTATGCCCAAATGTATGGCCCAACCATCGGCGATACAGTAACACTGGGAGACACCGGACTTAGAATCACGGTAGAGAAAGACTTCACCACATACGGCGAGGAATGTGTATTCGGCGGAGGCAAGGTAATACGCGACGGTATGGGACAGGCCTCGGGATTTTCCGACAGCGAGGTGCTCGACCTCGTGATCACCAATGCCATTATCCTGGACTACAAGGGAATAGTAAAAGCCGACATAGGCATTAAGGACGGCAAGATATGCGGAATAGGCAAGGCCGGAAACCCTCACATACAGCCCAATGTAACTCCCGGAATGATAATAGGCACCAACACCGAAGCCATCTCGGGCGAGGGAATGATAGTGACAGCGGGCGGAATAGACACCCACGTTCACTATATCAGCCCGCAACAGGCCGACGAGGCCCTCTCGGCAGGCATCACAACATTCATTGGCGGAGGCACGGGACCCGCCACCGGAACCTACGCCACCACCTGCACAGTAGGTCCATTCTATCTGAGAAAAATGTTGGAGGCCACCGACAATATCCCGATAAATTTCGGTTTCCTCGGCAAGGGCAACAGCTCTAACCCCAACGCGATAGAAAGTCAGATAAAGGCAGGAGCCTGCGGACTGAAACTGCACGAGGACTGGGGCTCTACCCCATCAGCCATCGACACCTGCCTGTCTGTGGCCGACCAATACGACGTTCAGGTTTGTATCCATACCGACTCAATAAACGAGTGCGGATATGTGGAAGACACCTTCAAGGCATTCAAGAACCGCACAATACACACCTACCACACCGAAGGCGCAGGCGGAGGACACGCTCCCGATATCATCACAGCGTGCAGCAAGCCAAACATTCTCCCTTCGTCCACCACACCCACAAACCCTTACAGCATCAACACATTCGACGAGCATCTGGATATGCTGATAGTGTGTCACCACCTCGACAAGAACAATCCCGAGGACGTGGCCTTTGCCAAGAGCCGAATACGTCAGGGAACCATAGGCGCCGAGGACGTGCTCCACGATATGGGCGCCATATCAATGTTCACCTCCGACTCTCAGGCAATGGGCAGGATAGGCGAGGTAATCCTCCGCACCTGGCAGATTGCATCCAGAATGAAAGAAGTCCGTGGCCCGCTCCCTGAAGACAAGGGAACAGACAACGACAACTTCCGCGCAAAAAGATATATCGCCAAATACACCATCAATCCGGCCATTGCCCACGGATTGTCGCAGGTGGTTGGCTCTGTCGAGAACGGCAAAATGGCCGACCTCGTAATCTGGAAACCATCGTTTTTCGGCGTAAGACCCGAAACTGTCATAAAAGGCGGTTTCATAGCCTACAACCAAATGGGCGACGCCAACGCATCGATCCCTACACCCGAGCCTTACATACCAAGACCTATGTTCGGCGCCTTGGGCAAGGCCAACTCGGCAATATCGTGCGTGTTTGTATCTGAGGCATCGCTGGATACCGTGAAATCATACGGCCTCAGCAAAAAGGCAATATCAGTGAAGGGTTGCAGGAATGTGTCAAAAACAGATATGAAACTCAACGACACAATGCCTGACGTAAGCGTTGACCCGAAGACATTCCAGGTATGCATCAACGGCAAGCCACTGGAATGTACCCCCGCCGAAAAGCTACCATTAGCACAATTGTATAATCTATTCTAATAACACGTCTGCGGAAAATACCTTTTCATTATGTTTTAGGGGCTACGACAAATTTTTGTATTTGCCGTAGCTTTTTTTGTATATATATTGATGAAAAAAATATACATTTGCCATATTAATCATAATATATATGGAAGCTATCGAAAACAAATACCTAGAAGCCGTAAAGACAATTAAGGAGGCGATACAACGTAGTCAGTACAAGGCTGTTATGTCCGTCAACAGGGAAATGCTATCCCTATACTACGGAATAGGAAACTTTGTATCGAAAAATTCACGCAATGGATATTGGGGCAAAGGTGCCATACGTCAGATATCAGAACAACTTCAGAAAGAAATGCCTGGATTGAAAGGATATTCTGAAACAATGCTTAAGTATATGCGTATATTCTACGATGAATGGCATCCTCTAATAGAACCATTGCAACCAATTGAATCAGAAGGAATTGACGAAAAATTATTACTTACTCAAATTCGTCAACCAGTGGTTGACGAATTTGATTGGGCGTATTTTGTACAATTGCCGTTCTCTCATCACGTGCAAATTTTCTCATTGTGCAAAGACCTTAAAGAACGATTCTATTATATAACGGAGGCTGTGAAAAACGCCTGGAGCAAATATTCCCTACGCGATTACATAAAAGCCAACCTGTATTCTCAGCACCAACCTGCCAACAACTTCAATCAGACAATATCTGAGCAAAAGCTGGCCGTAAAGGCAACAAAGGCATTCAAGGACAATTACTTGCTCGATTTCATCAACGTGGAACCAATCGGCGAAAAAGATGAGGATATCGACGAATCTGTTCTTGAAAACGAGATAGTAAACAATATCCGCAAATTCATTGAGCAATTTGGAGACGACTTCCTTTTTATAAGAAACCAATATAGAATTATAGTGGAAGATGAGGAATATTTCATTGATTTACTGTTCTTTAACAGAGACTTGAATTGTCTAGTGGCCATAGAATTAAAAACTGGCAGATTCAAGCCTGCGTACCTTGGTCAATTGAGTATGTATCTGAGCGCATTAGACAAATATGTAAAAAAAGAACACGAAAATCCTTCAATAGGAATAATCCTCTGCAAGGAGGCTAAGAAAACAGTTATTGAATTCGCTCTGAGGGACTACAGCAAGCCAATGACTGTTTCTACCTACAGCACCACTAAGGATATGCCTGATAATTACAAAAAGGCTTTGCCCAATGAGGAGGATTTAAGAAAACTGCTATAAATCATCAAAAACCTTAATACACTACAAATAATGAAAAAATCAATAATCCTCGGCTTGTCGGCTTGCTTGTTGCTGTCGTGCGCCGAGAAGAAAAACGACAACAAGGCAATGGAACAGACAAATAAGCCCGACATCGTGGCTGAGGTCCTCAAGGACGGAAAACAGCTGAACCTCAACAATTTTGTATGGACACGCGAGCCTGAGAGATCGGCCATAAAGGGCGACACAATAGAGATTACCACCAAGCCAGGCACCGACCTCTGGCAACGCACTTACTACCACTTCAGGAACGACAACGCCCCTGCCCTGCAGATAAAGACAAGGGAGAAATTCTTCAGTTTTGTGGTAAAGACCGATTTCACAGAAAGTCATCACCGTTTCGACCAATGCGGTATCGTAATGTATCTGAACAGCGACAACTGGCTGAAGGGCTCTGTGGAGTATGAGAACGAGCAATTCCAGCACCTTGGAAGCGTAGCCACAAACCACGGCTACAGCGACTGGGCAACCACCGCAATCCCCGCCGACGTCAAGACTATGTGGTATAGACTATCGCGCCGGGAGGATGATTACTGCATAGAATGCTCCACCGACGGAGAGAACTTCAGCCAAATGCGCGTTTGCCATATCTATGAGGCCGCCGATGAGATCCAGTTCGGAATCTACGCCTGCTCGCCCGAGCAATCGTCTTTCAAGGCCGTTTTCACTGATATGAAGATTACAGAATGTGCGTGGAAGGCCCACGACGGTCAGCAGCCTGACAAGGAATAATGCACAATTCCTCCACAGCAAAATCTGGTGTGAATAAAACCAAAAATAGCGGAAAATGAAGCGCAACTTGCTCATTTTCCGCTATTTATTTTTGTAACATTTATGTTGTTTACAATTGACAACTGTAAATTTTCATATACCTAATTGCGGCTGACACGGACCGTATGTCAAGCGATGAAGGGGACAAACTCCGTGCTCGAGGATTGCAAGGCGGTGATCCTTGGTGGGATAGCCCTTGTTTTTCTCCCAGTGATAAACGGGATAGTCGGCGGCCAGTTTTGTGATGAGTTCGTCCCTCTCGCATTTGGCCAGGATAGAGGCCGCAGCTATGGAGAGATACTTTGAGTCACCCTTCACAACTGTCTGAAAAGGAGTATGGTTATAATCGCGCCATTTATTTCCGTCGATGATGATAAAATCAGGCCTTTGAGTGAGCTGATCGAGCGCGCGGTGCATCGCAGTGAGCGAGGCTTGCAGAATATTAATGCGGTCTATCTCCTGATTGTCGCACATTCCGATGCCGAAAGAGATAGCATCGCGCATAATTTCGTCACGCAATTCAAAGCGCTTTTTCTCAGACAGTTGCTTACTGTCGTTAATCTTTTGGTTGAAGTAATCACGGGGGAAAATTACCGCCGCGGCCACCACCGGACCAGCCAGACAACCACGTCCAGCCTCATCGCACCCCGCCTCCGGGAACTTGTCGAACTGAAAAAATGCTTCCATATCTACATAAAATTATATTTCGGGAGGGCTTCGCCCTCCTGATTTTCAACACGAATTACCATAAATTACCACGAATTATCATTAATAATAATATATCATTCATTGTTTACAATATTCATACTTTTATCTAACAAAATACATTCATTCGTTTCACTAATGTAACCATACCTTTCACCCTGCATTTGTTTCGTTCCAAAATTTATCAACAACCCAATAGGCATCTTTGTTAACCGCAGATAATTAAAAAGTTGGGCTCTGTATTCCGAAATAATACCACTCACTGATTTCAACTCAACACAAATATCAGAACCAACGACTAAATCCATTTTATAGGTTTTCTTTAATTTGTGATGTTTGAAATAGTATGGCAATAACACTTCTGATGAGTTTTCGATTCCTCTATCGAGTAATTCAAGATGAAGACATTCATTATACAATGGTTCCAACAATCCCCAACCCATTTGTTTGTGGACATACATTGCAGAACCTATAATTTGATAAACAGCCTTCTCATATTGCGAAAAATCAATCATATAGCAAAGTTTTTTTGATAATTCGTGGTAATTTATGGTAATTCGTGTTGAAAAAAAAGACACAGCCGCAAGGCTGTGTCTATAAACCTATTCGTAATAATTAAAACTTAGATCAACGGAATGTTTGCGGCGGCGCACTCGGCACGCATCTCGTCGCTCCAGAGAGAGCACTGAATCTCGCCGATGTGGGCCTTCTTGAGGAAGTACATGCAGAGACGGCTCTGTCCGATACCGCCACCGATAGACTCTGGCAATGTGCCGTCGAGAAGGCGCTTGTGGAAGTAGAGCTCCTTGCGCTCGTTCTGGTTCTCGATCTCGAGCTGACGGAGAAGGGCTGTCTTGTCAACACGAACACCCATTGACGAAATCTCGAATGAGCGCTGGAGAACGTCGTTCCAGAGAACGATATCACCATTGAGGCCGTTGAAGCCCTCAGAGTTTGGTGTCGACCAGTCGTCGTAGTCGGCTGCGCGGCCGTCGTGCTTCTTGCCGTCGGAGAGTTTGCCACCGATACCCATGATGAATACTGCGCCAAACTCCTTGGCAGCCTTGTCCTCGCGCTCCTTTGATGTGAGGTTAGGATACTTCTTGCAAAGCTCCTCAGCTGAAATGAATGTAATCTCTTTTGGGAGAGTAGGCTTTATCTGTGGGAAAGACTCATAAACGATGTACTCGGTCTTCAGGAGAGCAGAGTAAATGCGCCTTACGATGTCCTTCAGGAAATCGATGTTGCGGTTCTCGGGAGTAATGGTGCGCTCCCAATCCCACTGGTCCACGTAGAGAGAATGGAGATTGTCCAACTCCTCGTCGGGACGGATAGCGTTCATATCAGTATAGAGACCAAAACCTGCTGGAATCTGGTAGTTGGCGAGTGTGAGGCGTTTCCACTTGGCGAGCGAGTGAACAACCTCGGCCTTCTGCTCGTTGAAATCCTTGATTGGGAATGTTACGGGACGCTCAATGCCGTTGAGGTCGTCGTTGATACCCTGACCCTTCAGTACGAAGAGAGGAGCAGTTACGCGGCGGAGCTGAAGCTCGGCGCTCAATGTGGACTCAAAGAAATCCTTTACTTTCTTGATAGCCAGCTCTGTCTGCTGAAGATCGAGCAATGGCTTGTAGTTGGCTGGTTTTAATAATTGACCCATTTTATGTATGTTTTTAGTTTTTCTAAATTTTGGTTTTCAAAAGTATTCAAAAATCGCTACACAATCAAATTTTTTTTCCCTAAGAATATTTTTTTAGAAAAATACTTATTTTTTTACCAAATACGCTTTTTTTATCAAAAAAAATTTACACCTTTGTATTTGATAAATTGTAGATAAATGAAAATAGCAGAAACGCTCAAAAATACTGACAAGACACTATTCTCTTTCGAGATAGTGCCACCATTGAAAGGACACAACTTGGATAGTCTCTACGAGAAGCTGGATCTTCTTGCAGAGTTCAATCCGCTGAATATAAATATCACATATCATCAGGACGAGACGGTTTACACGCCATTAGAGAACAATCTTCTCCAGAAAAAAGTAGTCCGCAAGCGTCCGGGAACTGTGGCGTTGGCCGCCGCTATCAAGAACCGATATCCCAATGTGAATACCGTTCCGCACCTTATCTGCGGCGGCATGAGCAAGCAGGCCATCGAGAATATCCTGATAGACCTCAACTTCTTGGGAATCCAGAACATACTGGCCCTGAGAGGTGATGCCGTTAGCGGCCAAAAATATTTTATTCCGGAACCTGACGGCTACGCTCATACCGATGGCCTGATAAGTCAGATAATGGACCTGAACAAGGGCATCTACCTTGACAAGGACCTGAAAAACACCGACTGCACCAACTTCTCGTGTGGTGTGGCAGGATATCCTGAGAAACACATCGAGTCGCCAAACGCGGAGATCGACATGGAGTACCTGAAAAAGAAGATAGACGCGGGTGCCGAGTTCATCGTTACGCAGATGTTTTTCGACAACCAGAAATTCTTCGAGTGGGAAAAACGATGCAGGGCTGCGGGAATCACAGTCCCCATAATCCCGGCCATCAAGCCGCTGGGAAAACTGCGCGACCTTCAGGTGATACCTCAGGTATTCAACATCGACCTCCCTACCACACTGGTGAAAGAGGTATTAGCTGCCAAGGACGACAAGGCCATATATCAGATAGGCATAGAATGGTGCATAGCACAGAGCAGGGAGCTGATAGCGCACGGAGTTCCCGTGGTCCACTACTTCTCGGTAGGCCGTACCGAAAACGTAAGAGAGGTGGCGAAAGCAGTTTTTTAGCTAAAACAAAAAAATCGGTACGCTGTTTGATTGGAAAATAAGAAAAAATCTTATCAAAATGAGACAATTAATATACAACTTGAGCATCAGGAGCAAGATTCTTATCGGTTTCTTCATGGTAACCGCAATATTCTTTCTCCTCGGAATATACCAGTACAATGCGTTGGAGAGCGTAAATCGTACAAATGAGATGATTACGTTTGCCAAGGACATGAATTCCACAGCCGCACAGATCAAATATCTTGTGGCCAAGGACATCAATGTGCTGCGCAATTTCAATTTTGCCAAAAACGACAAGGAATTGAAATCGCTGCACAAGGAGCATGTCAACTATGTAGAAAAGCTCAATTCGATATTCAACGGAGTAGGCAATACCACCAACAACAAGATGGTAGACGCTATGCTGCGCCATAATTTCCGCGATACTATACAGATGGTGCGCAATAAGTACATCAACGAATTCTGCACCAACTACAACGAATTCCACGTCAATCAGAAGACCCTCATAAATCCCGACGACCTCAGCCGTCTGCTCAAGATAAAGATCATTCAGGCACAGGGCTCCGACAAGGACACCACAGGACTGTCTCAAAAGATGAACAGCTCCGATTTCAAGACAATGTCGGAGGAATACATCAACGAGCTGAAAATCCAGCAGAGAAAACTCTACCAGACCATCACACAGATCAACAGCGAGATCGACAAGATTCTATCTATCATAGAGCTTAAATCCACTGGAATCATCAACCAGTGCATGAGCCAATCAGCTACTATAAGCAACGCCAATATCAGAACTCTCATCATTTTCATACTGATAGGCATAGCAGTATCAATGATATTAGCTATGTACATATCCAGCCTGATAGTAAACCCACTCGAAAAACTCATGAAATACGCCAAGCGACTAAGCGAGGGCGAGCTTCCTGAGTTCAAGGAGGAGGTCTACAACGACGAGGTAGGTATGACAGCGGCTTCTATCGAGCAGCTGACAATAGGTCTTCAGAAAACTTCGGAGTTTGCCCACGCCATCGGACAGGGCGACTTCAAAACTTCTTACCAGCCACTTTCCGACAAGGACGTACTCGGCAACTCACTGCTCAACATGCGTAAGTCGCTCCAGAACGCCAACAAGGAAGCCATGAAGCGTCAGAACGATGATATCCAGCGTAACTGGACCACTGAGGGACAGAACCTCTTTGCCGAGATTCTCCGCCACCACACCGAGAATGTTACCGAGCTGGCCGACGATATCATGGTAAACCTCGTGAAGTACATCAACGCCAACCAGGGCGGTATTTTCTTCTATCAGGATCAGGATCCTAATGACGTATACCTGGAGCTGCTCTCGGCATACGCCTACAACAGAAAGAAATTCATCAAGAAAAAAATCCACCTCGGCGAGGGTCTCGTAGGATCGTGCGCACAGGAGAAATATACTATCTACCTCACCGATATTCCCGACGACTACATCGAGATAGAGTCTGGTATAGGTTCAGCTAATCCAAAATCTCTGCTCATCGTTCCGCTCAAGATAGAGAACGACATCCTCGGCGTAATAGAGATTGCATCATTCAATGAGCTGAAACAGTACGAGATAGAGCTCGTTGAGAAGATTGCGGAATCTATAGCCGCTACTCTCCAGACCGCACGTATCAACAACCGTACCGCCGACCTCCTCAAGGAATCTGAGCATCAGAAACAGGCCATGAAGGATCAGGAGGAGGAGATGAGACAGACCATCGAGGAGATGCAGACCACTCAGGAGGAATCCATGAAGCGTGAGGACGACTTCTACCGCGAGCTCAAGGAGATGGAGGCTATCAACAGAACACTTGAGCAACAGGCTTCGTTACAGGACAATGAGATAGAGAACCTGAAGACCAAGTTCAACACCACCAACAAGCTGGTACTCGAAAGAGAAAACTACGAGCACAATCTCTACAATATTATATCAGCTGCCATCGTTACTACAAGTGACGACGGTACAATCCAGTACGTAAACGAGCTGTTCATCAACCTTCTGGGCTACAAGTCGGCTGAGGTACTCGGACGAAGCATCTACAATATCCTCGGATTCGAATCAAGGGAAACCGAGATGGCCAAGGCGCTTCAGGCCGAATACGGCAATATCGTAAATACCAAGGGAAGGGAGATCAAGATGAAGACCAAGACCGGCGAAAGCATTCAGTTCTGGCTCTCCATCACGGCCAACATCTTCAATACCAAGGTAGTATACACATTTGTGCTCAACGACCTCACCAACCTTACACTCGAGAGAGCCAAGTCGAAGGCCTTTGAGGAGGATATGCTCATTTCGAGATTCGAGCTCGAGAACAAGACCGAGTTGCTGGAAGGCCTGCTCATCAAAAACAAGATAGAGCTTCCAGGTTTCGATCAGGAATACACCATCCTGGAGTGGGACGACTACAAGATCGGCCTCAATATCATAGACTCTCAGGCCAAGAAGTGGATAGAGATAATGAACAAGGTATACGCCGAGTTCAAGAAGAAATCTAACCCAGAGATTGTGATATCAGCTATCGACGAGCTGATAGACTACACAGGATACCACTTCGGATTCAAGGACAAGTACATGAAGGATTTCAACTACTCCAAGTACGACACCCTGAAGCAGAGCCACGATATATTCCTGAGCACTCTGCAGGCCAACAGAGACACTTACGCATCTGGCGAGAGCATTTCGCTCATCAAGATTGTATCGTTCATCAAGTCATGGATGATAACATACAAGTCTCAGCTCGACGACGAATTCGTAAAGATGTTCAAGAGCCACGGCCTGTCGTAAAAAAACAGATTCTATATGAAAAAGACAATACTGTCCATAGTGATGCTGATAATATCCACCATGTGCATGGCGCAGGTGGAGGAGGGATTCACCGAGGTACACGAGTTCGGAGGCGAGGAAGTAAAGCCAGACGACTGCGTGGATTTCTTAGGATTCATGCTTCTGCCAGGAAGCAACACCCTGGTGAGATTCTATGAAGTCCACTTAAACGAGGACCACTCCCTGAAATACACTCAGCTCACTATGGTCGGTTTTGTATACAGAGCCATGGGCAAGGAGCGCAGCAAGGCCAATCCATCCGGAAAAAACCTCTTCGAGAGCTACGGAATCAAGGATCCCAACATCGTAACCAAGCTGTGGAAACTCAGATACAATGAATACCCATACGCCGTAAAACGAGTAAGACTCAGCAACAAGCCTGATGAGGAAAAAACCGAGGAGGAAAAGGAAGCCGAAAGATTGGCCAACCAGCCAGAAAAAGGATGGGCCAACAACGAGAAAAGCGCCGAAATGCCAAGCCCGGCACAATTCACAATCCTCAGCAAATACGGTATCAGGAGATTACAGGACCTCTGCTACGGCGACATGGCTTTTCTGCTGCTCAGAGACATGGAAGACAGCAACTGGCTACTGCAATACGCCAACACAGGCGTAGGCGGAGCAGTTCCGCAGACCAACGTTCCTTCCGATGAGGAATACGTTCTCCCAATAGACCATTAAATATCAAAACCTAATCGAGTTATCATTTTCAGTCCAATAGAAAGGTGGAAATTTCAGAAAAGAAAAGTCTGCAAGACGATATCAACAGTTTTCCGCTCATAAAAGCAACATTGTTTTACATTCCGGGCATCATCATCGGTTATTATGCCCGTATCAGCTGGATATATGGACTTACAGGCGCAATAATATGCCTCGCATTAGGATTATTACTCCTACAGGAAAAAGAAATCCGCCAAAGACCATTTAATGGAGGCCATGTTCGGACTGGCCTTTGCCGGTGTGTGGATATTCACGGGAATATTAGTAACGGATTACAAGACTCCCGCCATGCCCGACTTGGAGTCCGTAAACAGCGATTCCATCCAATATGGCGTCATCAGCTCCCATCCCGATGAAAAACCCAAAACTTACAAGACCACAATAAAACTGATAGACAACGGCGAGGCCGAGATACTCGCATACCTGAGCAAGGACTCCCTGAAGCAAATACCACAATACGGCGACCTGATAGCTCTAAAGGCAAAGCCGGAACCAATAACAAACGACGGCAACCCACTGGGATTCAACAACTCCGAATACATGGAGATGCAGGGAATATATTACCGCGCATACATCAAGAGCAATCAATACGAAATCTTGAAAACGGCCTACCGCAAGGGAATAATGTATTACGGAGGCAAAGCCCGGCAGAAACTACTGGAAAGATACCGCGAATCGGGAATCAGTGGGCAGGAACTCGCTGTGCTGGAGGCACTAACCCTCGGCTACAAAAACGACCTCGACGACGAGACCAAATTCGCATTCCAGGCCAGCGGAGCCATGCACATACTTGCAGTATCGGGTCTGCATACGGGCATTATAATGCTCATTTCCAATATATTATTGTCGTTTATGAATCGCGACAAAAAGTGGCGGATAGCCAAGACCATCATCATTATCACCATACTCTGGACCTTTGCCGCCATCACGGGATTCAGCAGCAGCGTATGCAGATCGGCGCTCATGTTTACCATAATGCAGATTACCATAATGAGGGGATTCAGGGCCTCATCGTACAACGCCGTGGCTGGCTCGGCATTCATACTACTGATACTCAATCCATTGCTGGTATTCAACGTGGGATTTCTGCTCAGCTATCTGGCCGTAATGGGCATATTGTCGTGCATGCCCATACTGGAGAAAGCCCAGCCAGAAATCCAGTACTGGAAACACAGCTGGCTAAAGATCCTGATGCTCAACCAATGGAAAACCATACTCGGCGTAATGATGGTATCGGTGGCCGCGCAGATAGGCACAGGAATACTCAGCATGAGAACATTCGGACTCTTCCCGGTATATTTCATACTCACCAACTTCATAGTATTGCCCCTGTCATACCTCATAATGATATCGGCGGTGGCGCTGCTGGCTATAGGATTCTGGGACGATGGCTGCGAATTTGTAACAGAAATACTCAGAACCCTTCTGGAATGGCTCACATCGTCGGTTCACTGGATAGAATCGCTGCCCGGATCGTGCATTACGGGAATATACATCACACGGCCCGGCGCCATACTGCTCTACGCCATACTCGTATTAGCTGTACTGGCCATCCACTACCGCGGCCACGCCATCAGGACAGCCATGCTCGCCAGTATATGCGCCTTTCTGGCCATCTGCTGCATATCCGATTTCCAAAACAATGTAGCCAACCAGCTGATAGTATACAATCAGAACAGGAGCGCCCTATATAGTTTTGTATCAGCTAATGGCAATATATCCATATACCACTCCTACAGCGACTCTTCCGCCGCGGACTACAGAAATCCGGCCACAAAAACTGCCGACCTGCTGGACATAGACCACCGCGAATACAAGAACTTAGACAGCATAGCCGACCTCCGCGACATGTACCTGACCGTAAACGGAAAATCGTTCTACATCCTGAGATCGCACCATCAGCTCCGCATAATGAAAAACAACTATCTGAAGGCCGACTATCTGATAATATCCAACAACACTGCCATAGAGGCCGAAGAGATAAGGAAATATTTTGGAGCTGAAAGGGTGATACTGGACGCCAGCAACGGCAGAAGAACAATAGCAAAAATTACTGATGACTGCAAGGAAGCCGGAATAGAAATACACAACGTACAGCAAGACGGAGCCTTCGTATATGGCGACGGCAAAAATGTTTTCGGCTGGTACTGAGAAAATTAAAGAAAAGAAACTAAATACAGAAATCGATGCCCAATATGGTGACATCGTCGCGGATTGACTTGTTGGAGCGCTGGATATCGAGCTCCTTGAGGATATTGGCCATGGTATCGTGGATATTGCACTGACAGGCCACGCACTGCTCCACCACATTCTGACCAAAATCAGGAATGCCGTCGCGCTCCATCTCCACCACGCCATCGGTAAAACAGAGCAGCTTGCTGCTGCTATCGAGCACTATGGAGCCCTCGCTCACGCATGGCAGCTCATCGAGCATACCCAGACCGGGACAGCCCTTGGTGAGGTATGTAAGCTTGTTGCTACTGCGGTAATACAGCATTGGCGCATTGTGGCCGGCATTTACGTAGCGCAGCTCGTGGGTCGCAAAATCGTAACGGCCTATAAACAAGGTGATAAACCTATCGCCCTCGGCATTGCGCACCACAATGCCATTGAGCCTCGACACAAGCTCCGAGAGCGAGATCTCCGGAGTGATGAGCGCCTTGAGGCTGGCCTGAAAATTGCTCATCAATATGGCGGCCGACATTCCCTTGCCCGATACATCGGCTATGCAGAAAAACATTCCGCTGTCGCCCAAGTAATCGAAATCGTAATAATCGCCGCCCACCTCGTAATGCGGAAGGTAAAACTTATCTACGCAGATATTGGGATTTCCGCGGAATACATCCACCTTGGGCACCAGCATATTCTGCATTCTGGATGCCAGGTCCATCTCCTCCTTCAGCTTGGCCTGACGCATATTCTCCTCCATCAGGCGGTGGTTTTCGATAGATACGATTATGATGTTGGAAAGTGTCTGCACAAACTGGAGATGCTTGATGGATGATGCCATGCCTTTCTCGTCCTCATCGAGGTCGCCTATTATTACGTATGCTATCTGCTTGCCGTCCTTGATGATGGGGATTATGAAATCGAAACCGCTCATGCAGCTGAGGCCGGTGTAATGCGTGCCGGATATGTCGGTAATCTTGCTGAAATCGCGGTCGGGCTGTATTGTGTCGTATTCCGAGGCGTCTACGCCAGTTTTCAGGATTACATGCCATTCGCTGCCCTGAAGTATGAAAATTAGGATTTTGCCGATATTGAGCTGTGTCTGAAGGATTCCCTGAAATTCGGCGAGCAACCTGTCGACAGGCGAATTCGTGATAATCGTCTCGGTAATATTGAGCAAGGTCTTCAACTTGAAGTTGGAGAACCTGAGCCTCTCAATAGATGCCTTGGAACCGTCTGTCATGATAAAATGGTTTTAGGAAGGGGGAAAAAATAAAAAATCAGATATGGATGCCGGAGTGAATGGCCGGCACCAATATCTGTATAAAAATATGCCACGTGGGCTTAGCGTCGGGATATCTGAGCTGTATTAGTTGGCTCTCTCCACGTATGAGCGGTCGCGGGTATCAACCTTGATCTTGTCGCCCTGGTTGATGAAGAGGGGAACTCTTACCTCAGCGCCCTCGCTCTTGGTAGCCGATGCTATGGTGGCAGGCTTCATTGTGTTGGTGGCTGTGTTGCCCTTGACACCTGGCTCAGAGTAGATTACCTCTGATACTACGAATGGAGGAAGCTCCACTGTAAGGATGTTGCCTGTCTCCTCCTGGATAACGATCTCTACGTACTGACCATCCTGGAAGAGGTCCCAGTTATCGATGTTTGACTTTGGAACGTTGATCTGCTCAAAAGTCTCCTGCTGCATGAATACGTAATCGTCGCCCTCCTCGTAGAGGAAAGAGAATGGACGGCGGATGATTCTTGTGATATCGATCTCGTGACCTGCCGAGAATGTGTTCTCCAACACGCGGCCGTTGGTGAGGCTCTTAAGGCGTGTGCGTACAAAAGCTGGACCCTTGCCAGGCTTTACATGCTGAAAGCTAACTACTGTATAAATATCGTTGTTGAAATTGATACAGAGGCCGTTTTTCAAATCTGCTGTTGTTGCCATTTAATTCTGTATGATATTTTTAATGTTTATACTTTTTTACAACTGCAAAGGTATATATATTTTTTTTATTAATTGTGATATTAGTCAATATTTTTTTCATTTAGCATGATATTTGGCCCATTTTATATCCTGAATCCGCCTATCAGCACATCATCCATCTGTATGAACGAGCCGCGCCAGTCGGTGAGGTACTGGCTGAGCATGGCCTTCTGCTCCTCTCCTACCGATGTGCGGGCGTTGATATCCACAAGCAGCTGTTTCATCCTCATGTAGGTGAGTTTCTTGCCGGTCTCGCCGTTAAACTGGTCGGCAAATCCATCGGAAAACATGTAGAGATAGTCGCCCTGCTCCACCTGCAGCTCCACGGTCTCGAAGGGGCGCAGCCTCGGGTATAGGCCTATGGGATTGCGCACGCCCTTGTATTCCAGCAGCTGTCCGGCGCGCACTATGTATAGCGGATTGTTGGCTCCGGCAAATCTCAGCTGATGTGTCCTCAAATTGAGCACGCAGAGCGCGAGGTCCATGCCGTCCTTGGGCTCCAGCGGGTTGGAGTTGTCCTGCTGAAGGGTGTCTATCACGAGAGTCCTCAGGTCCTCAAGTATTTGCGATGGCTGTGTGGCCTCATCTATATGCGAGCATACGTCGTTGAGGAATGTAACGCCCATCATGCTCATGAATGCTCCCGGCACTCCATGTCCCGTACAGTCGGCCACCGAGAATACCACAATGTCGCCCTGGCGCTTCATCCAGTAGAAATCGCCCGATACTGTCTCCTTGGGCTGCCACATCAGGAAATGATCGGCAAACGAGTCGTTGAGTATCTGTATCTTGGGCAATACGGCGTCCTGTATACGCCGGGCGTATGCTATGGAATCGGTGATGCCGCGGTGGCGGAGCTCCAGCTCGTTTTTCAGGAGCTGGATTCGCTGCTTGTCTTTCTGTATCTGTATGCTCATATCCCAGAGCTTGCGGTTGCGCAGGGCGAGGTCTTCCTTGTCGGCCTCCAGTCGTTTCTGTTCCATGAGCAGGCTCTCGGCGGTATGCAGCGACACTCCGGATGGGAGCTCGGATGATGTATCGCCATTAGCTGCCACCATGCCCCTGGCACCCTGCTCGAGCTCGCGGTTCAGGTAGCTGAGACGCTTGATCTCGTCTTCCTGGTCTTTCAGGAGCTTCTCGTAGCGGGCTTTCTCACGGAGGGCCGTGCGGTAGGCGGTGCGGCGGCGCGATATGTATAGGTATATGCTAATGGCCAGCAGTATTGCTATGGCAGCTAATAGCATGTAAACTGTAATCGTCATAATCGTGATAATGTATTAGGTGCGTTAGTTGTCGAGAAAATCTCTTCCGAGTATCAGCTCCAGCTCTTCCTGATTGAGGGGCTTGGGGTACTTGGCGGCTATGCGGTCCATGTATGTATCTATCTCGAGGTAGAAACAGCGGAGCACATTGTCGGATGTGAGCGAGAGCACTCCCGAGCCGTCGGAGCTGAATCCTATGGATACGATGTCCTTGCGGTTGAAGGCGTGGTCCTCTATCTGGATGGGTTTTACCCTGAGATTGCGCATATTCACTATGGAGAGGCACTTGTTGGAGCCTGATATCATCAGGCGGCCGTTGTTGCGGTCGTATACGGCGTCCAGCAGGCCCGAGTGACTGCCCAGCATCATATCCACCTCTGTATCCGATTTGGTATCCACGAGATGGATGTTGCCGTCGGAGAGGCACACGGCGAGCTGGCGCTTGTCGGGGATGGATACTATGCACGATGCGTTTTTGCCGAGCGAGAGTATGTTTTTCTGCTCGTTGGTCATGAAGGTCCACTTGATGAGGTCGCCCTTCTGGGTGAGCACGTATACATCAGATGTGGTAGTGCTGATGCCGGCCAGTCGCGACTTCAGGTTGATGGACTGCACCACGTGGCCGTCGGGGTCGCTGGAATTCAGCACCACTACCCTGCCGGTCTGATACGCTATCACCAGGTATTTGGCATCCACGGTGAAGTGGGCCGATACCACCATGTCGCCCTGCGATGTGAGCTTGGTGCGCTCCTGGGTCTTGGTGTTCATGAGGTATGTATTGTGGTCGGATGCCGAATACACGATGTTGTAAGGATCGGCAAATACGGCCTTGCGGATGCTCTGCTTGGTCTGATACTTGGTGGTCTTGCGGATTTCCTTGGTCTTGGAATCCGAGATCATATTGTATGTGATGAACTCGGCGTTCTGGGTAACGCAGATGAGCTCGTTGTCGTCGCCCACGGCAAATGCCGCAATCTTGGAGTTGGTGATCTTGAGCGGATCGAGCATGTTGTTTTGTCCCATGGCAAAGAGCAGGGCATCGTATATCTCCGAGAAATTGTCGATCTCGTTGTTTACCGATATGTTGTATGATGTCATGGCCAGGCGCAGGTTCAGGCCCTTGTCGTCGTATGGATTCTTGGCCTTCATGGCCAGAAGGTTGCTCATGGCCATCATGTTGAACTTGGCGCTCTTGGCGTTGGCGGCCTCGGTGATATCCATCTGCTCCTGGAGGGCGTTGCGGTCGTGCTCGGCCTGCTGACGCTGGAGCATTGCGAAAGAGTAGTTGCTGTCGGCTATCTCGCGCTGACGGTTGGCCTCGTTTCGCATCCTGATGGCGCGGGCCCTCTCGCGGTCTATATCGTTCATGGCCTTGAGCACGCGCTGATACAGCATCTGTGCGGTATCACGCTCCTGCTGTGCTATGAAACGGTGTTTCTCGGCCTCCTGGCGCTGCGAGTCGGCTATCTGACGCTGATTCTCGGCCTCCTGGCGCTCCTGCTCGGCTATGTTTTTCTGCTCCTCGGCGTTGTCTTTCTCGTTCATGGCCCAGTAGGCGAATGCGGTGAGGCTTATCACAAATGCCAGCAGCGAGAATATCACTATCTGCACCCTGCGCCTTACGGCCTTCTCCTTGGCCAGTATAGCCTGATACGACGTCTCCAGAAACTCCACGTAGTTCTCGTACTTGTATTGTGCGTTCTTTATCTTCTGGCGCACAGGGAGTTTGCTGTTGTCGTATTTCAGGAATAGCGATGGATTTGGATTGCTCCTGTTGAACCACTGGTTGAAGTATGTGTAGCTTCCGCTGTTGAGCAGATACGATGAGTTTCTGTCGTTGGATATCCAGAGCTGCATCTGCGCATTCAGGTCGTGATAGTCCTTGATGTCGATTTCCTCCTCCTGGTCCCACTCGCTCAGGAGCTGCCAGTTACGGATAAGGGCCTCGTGGGTAACATCGAGCACCGTATCGCCCGATATGTATTCGGTATCCGTGCGCCCCGGCACCGAGAAAGGCTTTATGAGCGAATTCTCGGGAGTGCGGAAAATATTGATTACACCGCACACAGTGGCGTTGGTGATGTGAGGCTTGTTGATGATGCCGGTAATCTCGCTCAGCTTGCATCTGTTGCGCACAGGGCGGTTGTTGTCTATCTTGGTGAGGCTCTTGAATACGGTCTCTATTATCTCCTTGCTCTCCTCGGGAGTGATGGATTTCTCGGCCCAGTCGCTGTTGCTCATAAAATAGTCGTAGGCACTCTCGTAGAGTATTCCGGCGTGGGCATTCAGCACGTTGTTGAGGTCGGGCTGGGCGTAATATTTGTGGTGGTATTCGGGCAGATTCTTGTACCAGCGGTCAAATTCGCCTTTTTCGTCAGCTGACAGCACATCGCTTGATATTCCGGCTATCTTGGCCAGGTGGATGAGGTCCATCACGCTCTCGCCGTCGCCGGCCACCTTCCAGAGAAGATTGAGCGCATGCTGAAGCACCGGCAGCTGGTCGAATCCGGAATTGAGGTTGTTGATGATAACCTCGGTGAGACGCGGGGCTATCCTGCCACCTGCCATCAGGGCCGGCTCCTCTATCACCTGACGGATTTCGGTGCGCTTGAGCTGAGGAACAAAAAACTGTGAATATGCTATATACTCGGGCAGATTCTTGAAGAAAGTGCACTGCGAGATAAAGTCGCTGCGCATGGTAAAAGCCACATACACTGGCAGATTCTCTGATATGGAGATTCTGATGGTCTCCAGCAGAAGGTTTACGGCAGTGTAGCTCTCGTCGGAAGGATGTCCGCCGTCAAAATTCTCGAAATTGGTGAAAACCTCCTCAAACTGGTCGGCTATGATGAGCAGGTTCTTGCCGCGGTTGCTCTGATTATCGCCCTCAGTTACATAATAAGGCGACTGCCTGTAGAGATCCACCAGCGACGAGAAACCGTATTCCAGCTCCTGAGTGCATTTGCTGGAATCCATACCTAATTGCATGGCGAGCGATTCGCTGAGCGAGAGCAGCGGATTTTTCTGCGGCTTGAAATCCACAATCAGCCATCCGTTGTACTGCGCCTTGAAATAGCCGGCCCTTATGTATGGAATTACACCGGCATACACCATGCTCGATTTGCCATCGCCCGAGGCTCCCGTAATGAAAGCCATCTTGTTGGTCTCCAATAGTTTCACTATCTGGCGTATATGCATATCACGCCCCTTGAAGAATATAGATTCCTCCTCGGTGAATGGCCTGAGGCCCGGATATGGACAAATGCGTTTAGTCATCTTGTTTCTTTGTTGTTACCTTGTCGAAAAATATTTTGATATCGAGTGGAATAAGCGCCTCCTCGGCTATGGTGTATTCCATAAACTCTTTCAGCTGCTCTATCTTGCCGGCATCGGAGTGCCTGGAGTTGGCGGCCATAAAGATGGGCACATCAGCTGACTGACCTCCATTATCTTTCCAGAGCTGACGCGCAAACGGCATGGCCCAGTCTACGGCATAGTCGCTGTAGATAACGCCTATCTTGCAGACTCTCAGCTGACTGCTTATAAATTCCGAATAGTCGGTATTGGAGCTCATATTGATGCCCAATGACGCCACCTTGTGGATATCCTGCAGCATGGATAGAATCTCTACGGCCGATTCGCGGTCCAGGTCGTTGTACATGAAGAAGATATCGGCATTAGAGAGGTCGCTCTTGCCGGTGGGTTTCACGCTCATAATGCCGCGGAGGTCTTCCACAAAAACTATGGGCGATGTGCTGGAGCTGTATATCACATTTTCCACAATATCGCGGCGGATGGCGTTCACGTACATATTCCGCGAGTCAATGAGGCCCGACGGATTCCAGAGAAACATCCTGAACCCCTCCCTGACCACCGACGATGCCGCGCGGTAATGCCGGCCGGCCGGTGTGTCATAGCCATCAGCTCCCTGCTCATAAAAATTCTGAGCGCCAAGCACATGCACAGAGCAATCGCAGTTTTCCATTTCAGCTAATGGCATACCATCTCCGGCGCCCTCTGCGCTGGGATACACCACATCGATGCCGGCCCGGCGCAACACTGTGCCAAGCACGGTTCTTATGCCAGCCACATCATCGGTGGCATCAGCCAAAAACACCCTGATTTTCTGATTGAAAAGTGTCAAAAACATTTGCGATTGATTTTTGTAGTTTATATTTTACATTAGCAAAGAAAATGCCAAAAATTTGTCCAAAACTTTGTATATTTTTTTTGTGGATTAAAAATATCACTATATTTGTTGTTTAATAATATTTACCAACAGCATTATGAAAAAAACTATCAAATTATTAATTGCGGTACTGATGGCTACCATGACATTAGCTGCCTACAGCCAAAACGACCCAAAAACCAAGGCCGGCAAAGCCAACCTGTCGAAAATACTGATAAACAAATACATACCCAAATCCAAGACCACAAGCATAACATTCGACACCAAATCGAACGCCGCCGGGGCCAAATCATACAAGAAGGCCGGATATGCCGACCAGGAAAAGAAAATAAAGATCTACAAGAGCAACACCGATTATTACGTGCTGAGCGAAAACGACGAGGAAATCATTGCGCCCGAAAACTGCAGCGGACTTTTCAGCGAATACAAATCGCTCACAAGGATAGAGTTCGGCAATTTCAACACCAAGAGAGTCAACAACATGGAAAACATGTTTTATTCGTGCGAAAACCTCACAATGCTGGATCTCAGCAGTTTCAATACCGAAAAAGTCACCAACATGGCATCGATGTTCGCCGGATGCAGCGCCCTCACAAGCCTTGACATCAGCTCCCTGAATACCAGCAAGGTAACTACTATGAAATGGATGTTTGGCGGCTGCAAATCGCTCACGAGCCTCAATCTCGGCAACTTCAATACAGAATTGGTGACCAACATGGCCTGCATGTTCGCCGCCTGCAAGTCGATGAAAAGCCTAAATCTCAGCCACTTCAATACCGCGAGCGTGAACAATATGCACGCGATGTTCAGCGGATGTATCTTATTAGCTGATGTCGATTTATCCGGTTTCGATACCGGCAAGGTGATAGACATGGGCGGAATGTTTGAGAGCTGCGGCGCGCTCACAAGCCTCGATATCAGCAACTTCAATACATCCAATGTAATTGACATGAATATAATGTTCTGGGGCTGCAAGTCGCTGGGCTCTCTCAACCTCAGCAGCTTCGATATCCGAAACGTGGCCCACATGGGCTATATGTTCAACAACTGCGAAAACCTGAGCAGGATAACAGTATCGCCATCGTTCAAGATAAACGAGAACTGCAAGATTCAGGACATGTTCAAGGACTGCCCCAACCTGAGCGGCAACTCCGGCCCGGAGGAGAAGCTTACGGTGGGAGAATGAGACGCGGCAATGTAGGAATTATCGGGAAAGGAACAAAAAATTATGTATGGATTTTGCATAAAAAAACGGCCCGCCGGGAGTTTGGTGTTCCCTGCGGGCCGTATGCAAATAAAAATTCTATATGATAGAATTAAGGTTTCTGTTTGAAGTAGCCACCGATATAGGCCATAGTCTTATCTGTAATAAAACCTGTAGAAGGATCCCAACTGTCCCAGTAACCCGGAAGATTTTCGCAATCACTAAACATATTTTGATCGTTACACCATTCACTAACAACGAAATCTGTGCTGACATAAATATTTTGCAATGAAAAACAACCGTCAAACATACTGGACATATCATTTACATTCTCAGTGTCAAAACTTGAAAGATCAAGTGTGGTCAATTTTTCACAAGAAGTAAACATCCCACCCATAAATTCCACATTCCTTGTGTCGAAACTGGTAATATTAAGATTGGTCAAGGCCCAACAATAAGAAAACATATCACCCATATCCGTAACATTCCCGGTATTGAAACCTGAAAGATCGAGTTCAGTCAATTGTGTACAAAAATAGAACATATAAGTCATATCCGTAACATTCTCGGTATTGAAATTAGTCAGGATAATATCTGTTACATCATAGTTATGAAACATACCCTGCCCGTTAACAAACAAACTACCATTCAGGCAGATCTCGTTATCAGACAGAATGTAATACTCTGAACCATTTTTGTAGAATTCGATACTACCCCAAGTATCAGGAAATTTTTCAAAGGCTGATACATCATAATCCTTCTTGTATCCGAAAACTATCTTTGTAGCGTCTTTAGGGAAGTGTTCTTCCTTGTTGAGACTTTCCAAAGTACAGAGGATTTTACCCTTGCTGACAGGAGGCGCGGCCATATTGCGGGTGTTGCGATACATAATGGCAATTTTGCCGTTGAAGTACATTCCCGCCTTTTTGTCATCATCAGTATAGAATGTAAGCTTGAGCGACGAAGGATTGCTTGTTGGGATTACAGTGGCATAATATGTATTGCCCTTCACGAAACCTTCTGGATCTTCACAAATGAGAGTGATAGTATTGCATTCGTCCGTTATTCCTGTTACGGCCGGTATTGCGTCTGGATTGGCGTCCATAGATACATCTACAAAACCGGAAATAATCTCAGAGCATGAAATCTCAATCGATTTAACACCATCGATAGGAACAGTAACTCCCAATTTGGAACCTATATGACGGAATTGGAACGACATATCGTCCTTGGTGCTGTAGCCTACAAGAATATCAGCCTTGGGGTCAAACTGACCTGCCGACACTTCCTGATTGGCAGGAATTTCTATTCCGGTAAACTTGCCCTCTGAGTAGGCAACATTGCCGTTGTATGGATACATAGCGAAGTAGTCGTCAGCCTCGGCGGAAGTTCCTGAAATCTCACAGCTGTTGGTGCCTTCGCCCGAGGTGAGTGTATACTCGGCGTTTTCATCCGTATTTGCCGGGAATATTGAGAAGTTATCAGCTGATAACCAAATCATCTTGAGGTCGGCATCGTAGGCGGTCTTCTGGAGCGACTTGTCGGCGCCCTCGCTTCCGGCCTTGAAAGTCATTGCCTTCTTGACTGTGGTGTTGTCTTCTATAACGGGCGCATCAGCTGGCTCCACAATGGCCTCGTCGCCGTCGCTGCCGCACGATACCGCGCCCATGAGCATGGCCGATATCATTGCCACGGCCAATATTGAATGTTTTTTCATGTTTTTCTGCTTTTTGGAATTTTTTTCTGCTTGTTAATTTACTATTCTGTTTAGTGTCTTGGGATAGGTGCTGATATTACCATTCGGCATTTGCGCCAACTCCCTCGTCCTCCAGGAAACCTCCTCCCGAAGTACAGATTACATCGGTATTATCCACTTCTACGATCTCCATCTCAGCCGCCTCGTAGATGGCAAGCTCTACTTTTTCTATTGGTTCTGTCATAATGTGTTATAGGATTAATGTTATAAATTCGGGACAAAATTCAAAAAAAAAAATGACAGGCCAAAATTTTGATGGGATTGTTTAGAAAAAATTAATATTGGGGAGGGGGAAGGCAAGGGGGCGTGTATCTGAGACGTGGCAAGGCCGCGTCTCTACAGGAGTCCCGTCATATAAATTGGCAGAAATATCAAATCGCCATCGGTCTTCAAATCCTGCTGATGGATTATATAGGACTTGTGAAGCATATTTCCATACTTCGACTTGAATTTGGTGAGCGACGACAAGGTATAGTTTTTAAGTCGGAGGCCAAGCGGT
>JAZUEG010000386.1:0-5111 GCA_045640025.1 Bacteroidales bacterium | reverse complement strand
CTATAACCCAATATATTTCTTGGACAAATTATTATTCAAGAATTATTTTTAATTTAAGGACAAGAATATGGAAAATCCAAAACAAAATGTTATAGAAATTTGGGATAAAGAAATCAATTCTCAAAAATATGAATGGTTGAGATTATTGAAAAATGATAACTTATTTGTTAGAATAGACGATAATTCTACACTAACAAAAGTACCTTCAGGATACAAAAGTATTAATGAGAAGGAGTTATTTTGTTTCCGAGATATTGTAATATCTACTAGGCGGTTATCCATTAACGGAAGTTGTTTGCGATGGGAAAACATCGACCATATCAACTGTTACGAATATAAAATGTGTGTGGTCAAAAGTAATGGAACGGGTTACATTTTCGAATCCACAGCATTCAGTCAATCACCATCCTTCAATATTTCTTCATTCACGGCATTATGTATTGCTGTATTAGAATGTTTCCACCACAACAATACTTCATATAATTATAATAGCCATAATAGATTGACTCTTTATAAATACAAAGAACCAATTATTGAAATAAAAAAAGAACCTGAAATAACAAAGTGCCCCCAATGTGGTTCTGCAGATTGGAAATTCTCTAGTTCTACAGGTTTAAAAGTTGCAAAAGTAGTTACACAATGTGTCGGAGTAATTGGAGACACATTGTTCCAATTTGGAATACAAAAAGGAATAGAAACTATATCAGGTGGACTTTTCAAAAATGCCAAAGTTGGAGACTTGGGATAAAAAAAAGCCGCAGATAAAATAGACGTGCGTTATAAAGTGTGTAACAATTGTGGCAACACTTGGGATTATGTCTAATATAGACCCACAGGTCCCGAATGTCTTACAAGACTTCGGGACCTGTGCATTAATAACAAATCTCATTTATAGATCAACAAAAAATCAATAGAAGAACCTCTCGCAGACGGCTTTCTCGCCTACAAGCCAAAACTCGTCTCCTATCTCAAGAACAAAGTCGCCGCCGGAGAAGGCAATTTATCATAAATTACTCAGCGCATACAATGGCAAAACCACAACATTTCGCCTGGCATTAGTCTCGGAATCCTCATAGACAAACGAGCCGAAATTCTCAAGCGAGGTGCGGATTGCATTTTCAAGATTTCGCTTACGCATAAAAAGCCATAAACTTTGCATTGAACCTTTGGTATTGGCCTTTACTTCAAGCGGTAGAACTTTTCCCGACCTAACCAGCAAATAATCTACTTCAGCATTGCCATTCTTGCTCATATTCTGCCAATAATAAAGTTCAGATTTCTGAAAACAATCTTGATATTTCTGCACCTCAAGACCGGCCAGCATCTCTGCCGACGCCCCCTTATTAACTAAGTCAATCTCTGAAGCCAGCAAAATATCCTTGGCCGGAATATCCAACATAGTCTGCATAATGCCAATATCAAAAAAAAGATACTTGCGATACGAATCGTTTGTCTCTGCACCAAGAGGTACTCCAGTTGCATCACTATGAGTGGTGGGTGTCACCAAGCCCGCCAATTGCAACAAATATAATGCGTCTTTAACAGTACGCGAAGGCATATCCTTAGATACCAGGGAATAAGTAAACTTTGTGCCTGCCTGCTGAGCCACCGACCTCAAAACCTGACGGAGCAAAACTGGCGACACCCTACCCTTGTATTTTGAGAAATCATCCTGATATGTATCAATAATATCGGTATGCACGAGAGAAACCTCAATATAACTTTTGGTTTCCACCCACTCGGTAACAGCAGACGGCATACCACCTACAATCATATAACTACGCAGTTGATCCACAAGATCGTTGTGAGCCTTGGTGGGAAGCGGATTCTTGGCATTTGCCTTTTTCTTGAAGTCCACTAGCAAATCCAGCCCCTGAGCCAACAGAAATTCATCAAATGAGAATGGATACATATACAAGGAACGGATTCTGCCCACCGCAAAAGAGGGCAACTCCTCAAGCGCAAACTCCAATAGCGAGCCAGCGGCAATCACGTGCAAATCAGGATAATCTTCCTTGAAATAGCGCAACGACATTATAGCCTCCTTGCTCACCTGAATCTCATCAATGAACAATAAAGTCTTGCCTGCCTCAATGGGGACAGACAAAGTACCACTCAACTTATCACACGTTTTCCTTACGTCAATATCCTCAGTAAACAATTGTCGGAGAGTAGGTTGTTTTTCAAGATTCACCTCCACGAAATATTTGAAAGTTTTACCCAGTTGACGCACTGCCGTGGATTTGCCTACCTGTCTCGCTCCCCTTATAAGCAACGGTTTGCGACGACTGGAATTCTTCCACTCCAACAATTGACTGTCGATATGTCGTTTTAAATATCCCATAATTCTATATTATTTGGGGACAAAGATAATCATTTTTATACAAAATCCAACCCAATAATGACCAAAATTTGCACAAAATCCAACCCAATAATGACTAAAATATGCACAAAATCCAATCCAATAACGACTCAATTTTGTACAAAATCCAACCCAATAACTTAAAAGAACCTCTCACAGACCTCCTTCTCGCCTACCAGCCAAACCTCGTCACCAATCTCGAGAACAAAGTCGGCGCCTGGGTTCATGTACGACTCTCCGAAACGACGCACGCCGAGAAGCATACAGCCTTCATGACGGAGGTTGGTCTCCTTTAGTTTTTTGCCAGCTAATACGGATATCGGTGAAAGGATTGATTTCTCGATGCTTACTTCCTTGGCATCAGAAACATTTACCTGAAGTTCGGTCTCGATATCCTGCATGAAACGGGTGAGCTGCTGCTTGGTTCCGAAAACAAGAATCTTGTCGCCAGGGAAGAGGAAATCGTCCTGCTTGGGAAGATTTATCACCTTTTTGCCACGGATAATCTTGATAATAGTAACTCCGTAAGCCGCTCTCAAGCCCATATTACCAAGCTGAGTACCAGCAAAAATGCTGTCCTGACCTATAGTAAGAGTTTCAACGGAAATATCGTGACCGAGAAGAGAATCCTTGATGGCTGTTGACATTGGGGACTGCTCGCGAGCAACCTTCTCCTTCTGATTGAGATTGTCGAGGAAACGCTCCTCCAGGAAGTTCATCTGCTTGATATTCTTGTTAACGAACCATATCAGCAGACCTATAAACATAGAAATCAAAAGCACCGCCCACCATGAGAGATGGAAGTAATGGAAAAGCACTGTCAGGATCACCGAAAATGCGATGAAGAGTTTTATCACATTGATGGCCACAAGCTGAATCTTGTTTACACGGCTGCCGTTCCAGAGATCCTGCTGAAGCTTTTTCTGCTTGGCCGAGTTTGTGAGAAGGCCAACGAGCATTGGCGACATCACCACAAAAACAATCGCGGCACAGATAATCTTGATAGCCATATTCGGCATGTCAGGCAATAAGTTACGCACTGCATCCTCAAGCCAGATATTGCTTGCGATAAAGGTGGCCACAAGCAACACAAGATATGTGATGATACGTATGGCGCTGGTCTTTATCAGCTGATTGAAAAGCGATACGTTTTTCTGGTTTTTGCTGCTCTCATCCACTGGTTTCAGATGGCTGAGAATTTTTTCAGGAAGTTTAGCTGACAACCAAGAAACCATCCTGCCTGAAAACTTAATATAGTAAGGAGTTGTAAATGTGGTAATTACAGATACGGTAACGATCACTGGATATAGAAACGGGCTCATCACATGGAGCGAACTGCCTACCGAGGCCACGATGAACGCGAACTCACCAATCTGAGCCATCGTCATACCTGCCCTAACGGCCGTATCGAGGCCCTTGCCAGCGAAAAGAACTCCCGTGGTGGCGAAAAGCGGCAACAAGGTCATCACCACAATTGTAAGAATCAGGATAGGTTTCCAGTACTCCACAATCACATTTGGATCTATCAGCATACCAACCGACACGAAAAACACCGCACCGAAAATATCCTTAACGCCTTTTATCAGGTGAATAATCTTCTCACTCTCAAGTGTTTCAGCTAAAATAGAACCCATTACGAAGGCTCCTAATGCGGCCGAGAATCCCATGGCAACGGCAATGGCAACCATGGCGAAACAGAGTCCAATGCTGAGAACAGTAAGCACCTCGTCATTCATGAACTGACGGCCCTTCTTCAGAATAGTAGGCACAATGTACATTCCCACTAAGAACCAGAGTATCAGGCAGAAAACAAGTTTCAGAATGGCCATCATCATCTCGCCGCCTTCAAAATTCTGACTCGCAGCCATTGTACTCAGCAGCACCATTATCACCACAGCGAGAAGGTCCTCCACGATAAGAGCACCGTAAACTGGTTGTGTAAACGGCTGATTCTTAACACCCAAGTCAGTAAACGCCTTAATGATAATCGTGGTACTCGACATACTGAGCATGCTTCCAAGAAACATACATTCAATGTTGTTCCAGCCCATCGATTTGCCTATCCACATTCCCACCACGCTCATGCCGATAAGGATCGTGGACACAATTATAAGCGCCGTGCTGCCGACCTTGATAAGCTTCTTGAAACTGAATTCCAAACCAAGACCGAAGAGCAGGAAGATAATACCTATCTCCGACCATTGCTCTATAGTCTCGCTGCTGCCCACAGTTGGGAAAAATCCCAAGTGAGGCCCCACAAGGAAACCGGCCACAATGTAGCCGAGAATCAAAGGCTGTTTCAAAGCCTTGAAAATCAACGTAGTAATACCAGCTGATATCAATATCAGCGCCAAGTCGATGGCTAATGAACTATTCTCCTCCATTTTTAGTAAATAATTGAAAATTTGCAGTACAAAAGTAATAGATTATTTTTATTTTCTTTACCTTTGCATTATAAAAAATAATTCAAAATGAAATCAGCAATCACAACACTTATTATTATAGCAGTCTGCATTTCTCAGGCAGTTGCTCAGATTCCCAAGGGAGCGGAATATATAATAAACTCCTACCCTGATTTCGGAATCCGCTACATAGAGAATAAGTTGATTTTCAGCGACGGAACAAGCATTATCTACGACGACGGTTTAAGCAAGGACTTCGACCAGAAACTTGACAATTCGGACCCCGAGGATATGTTCTCGCTAAGGTACGACACATCAGCTACACCAGCCTACCTCGCCGACGCAGG
>JAZUEG010000385.1:0-3501 GCA_045640025.1 Bacteroidales bacterium | reverse complement strand
AATTGAACAATGGTGGATAAATCCATCATGATTTCCCCCGGCCATGGGCGTTATTGATGCCCGCCAATTTCCCCCGGCCATAGCGATTATTGATGCATGGTGATGGCCGGGGCTACGGAACGTGGAGGTCCACAGGACCTCTTACATCCTCACGTCAATCTCATAGGCCGCCAGGCCTTCACGTTCCGTAGCCCCGACCTCCACCAAACCGCAAAAACTGCTGAGGTCGGGGATTGATGAATAAGCCACAGGCATCGCCCGTGGTAGGGAAAAGGTCGGGGACAAATGGGGAATCATCAGAAATCCAGTCCCAGCGAGAAGTAGAACGTTCTTGGAAGAACCACGTGGCCCTCGAGGCCCCAGGCCCAGTCGAAACGCATGAAGTAGCCGAGCAGTGTGGTGCGTACGCCGAAGCCATAGCCGGCCACTATCGACGGACGGTCCACATCCATAATCATCGTGATGGAGCCGTCGGTAACCTCGTACTTATTGTAGGCATTGTCCTTGCCGGGAATAAGGCCCGTCCAGGCACTGCCGGCATCAAAGAAACCTATCACCTGGAAATCGTTGATCATCTTGCTGTTGAGAGTACGGTTGGCCAGATAGCGGAACACCGGGAAACGGATCTCGTTGTTGATGACGGCGAATGTGTTGCCGTTTCGTCCGTTCTGAATAAAACCGCGCATATTGGTGGCCACAGCCTGATAGATATAATTCTCGTCGGGGTCGATGCGCACCGACTGATCGAACCTCTTGCTAATGTCGTTGGTGAAAGTGGTCCAGTTGTCCACGCCGCCCAAGTAATAGAGCACCTTGCCCGTGCCGAACGATGTGGCACCGGCCAGACGGGTGGCAAATATCAGGCTCCTGTGAATCTTCTGATAATACCTGAAATCAAATCCCCAAGTATTCACAATGTCGTAGCGGCCCTCCAGCTGCTGATAGAGCTCACTCCAGGCCTTGAATCTGATACCGCTCGGAGTATTGGTGGTCAGCATTACCGAATTATCAAACACATACTCGCCCTTGGCCTTGGCAAAGAGCTGACGCATAGGATCCTGATCGAGGAACGGACTGTCGGTAATCTGGTACTGAGCCTTGTCGTAGCGGAGGCCCAGAGTACCCTTGACGGCCGAAACCTGATTGAACGGATATCCGGCCACAAACATAAACTCATTGCTCACCACCTTGGCCAGTGCATTGTTGGTCATCTCCTGGATATACGAGTTGCGGTGATAGATATACTGCTTGTCGAGCCTGCGGCGCAGGTCCTCAAAAGTGAAATAATACTCGTAGCTGTCGAAATTGCCACCCAGACGGAATGCCGCCGACAGCCTGTAATCCTCAAAAACATCCTTGCATCCCACCTTGAAAAAGGCCGACGCACCCGGATCGAAATAGTAAGGACCGCCCGTAAAAGCCTGATATCCGGCATAGAGATTAGAGAAATCCACCTGACCTACCAGATAGTCGGTATAGAACGAGGTGAAATAATACCTCTGGCTCGGACGCTCGGCCTTCTCCTTGGCATGGCGCGCCTTGATGTCCTCGCCGTAGAATATCAGCTGATGCGCGAGACTTTTCTCCTCCTCAAAATAATAATTGAGAATATCATACTTCATGCTGTCGGGGTGCTGGAGATTCTTGGGCGGATTGGCCACAATGCTGTCGGTGCGGCGGCGCTCCTCGGCCATCTTGCGCTTGCGCACAGCAGCCACAGAATCGGCCTTGGCCTGTTTCTTGTTGAATACATTCCTGAAATAAGTAGTCTCCAGAACCTCCGGCAGGGCCTTCCTGTCCACATCCAGATCCTGACGGCGCATTACATAGCGCGATCCCCTGCGGAAACTCAGGTCCACCTTGCGGTCGTGCTTGTTCACATTCATACTCAGCGCGTTGTGGTCAAAATCCGACACGTGGCTGTATCTGTTGGTATAGCTGTAATGCACTATCGTATCAATGGCTATAATAGTGCTGTCGTATACCGAGGCATACCTGTTGATGATACCGCTGCGGTCCGACAAGTAGGTATACGAATTATACGCCAGCTCCTCGGGCGATGTCTCGTTCTCGTATTTGGTATCGGTGATGCGTTTCAGCACATTAGATTTCTTCTTGAAATCGTATACAAAGATATCGTAAGTAGAGCCAAACTTGTCGTGGTCGTCCACCTTCTCTACGCGCATTGTATCCGAAAGGCGGTTCGACGCAAAAATGATTTTAGCTCCGCCCTCTATAAACTTAGGCTCGCGGTCGTCGGCCTGGTCCTCGGTAATACGCTCAAAAGCGCCCGAAGCCACATTCAATACCAATATATCGGTCATGCCGCTCAGCTGAACGCTCATCACGATATCCAGGCCCTCGTCGGAATAGTCCATCGAAAACACCTTGTCGAATTTGGCCAGCAGACGGCGTGTAAGAGCCTTGCTCTCCACATTGTACTGATACATATACGGATATCCCTTCTCCTCTATCACAAAAGTAATCACCTTGCTCGATGGATGCCATGCGGCGGTGGGATAATTGTATTCCTGTATCTGCTCCAGACGGTTGCCTCGGGTCATTATCCTCTTGGCCTTGTGGGTCTCGTTGTCCACGAGCATCACCTTGAATTTGCCCTGCCTGTTGGTGCTGTAGAAAGTATAGCGGCCGTCGGGCGAGTGCATCGGCCTCTCATACGATGTGTTGCGCTTGTATCTCATGGCCATCGGCTCGCCGTCCTTGCTGTCCAGAGGCGTGCTCTTGCCCGGATTCTGTATCTGGAACTTGTCGAGATAAAACCTCCTCCAGTCGTTGTTCAGCTGGCGCAGCTTAAGGTCAAGCACCCTCTTGAAAGCCCAGTTGGGATTCTTCTCCATATTGGTGAAAGTCAGGATATCATCAATGGCCCTGCGTCCGTAATGGCGGTCCACATAGTTCCACAGCGAATATCCGGCATACTTGGCATCGTCGCCGGTCAGAAACTGTATTTTCTTGAACCTCCCCGATTCAAAACCGGCCTTCACCACATCCTCTATCTCGGCATTCCACTGGCTGGCGGTATAGAACGCCAGACCCTTGGTATACCATTCGGGCAGCCCCAGCGATGCCGAATTGGATACCTTGCTGCGCAGCACATGGCCGCCGTTCACCTTCTGATTGAGCAGCATCGACGATACAGCCTCGCGTATCTGGGCATCGTAGCGGTTGTGGTCGCCGTCAAAATACAGAAAAACCTTGTTGTCGAGAATCTTGGTTACGCCGCCCAGGTTGGTCTGTATGTCGTCGGTCTCCAGGCCGATGTTGCTCTGGCGGAACTCCTCTATCCTATTGAACACAATGAAAATCACACGGCGGTCCAGAGTGGTCTGGTAATACCTCTCCAGCTCCGGAATTATAGTAAGAGCCCTGTCGCTGGTGTATTGCGCCAGGTCCTTGCCCTGCTGATAAAAATAGGTGTCGAACTTGGGATAGCGGTAGTATATCCACTCAAACTCGGAATACTGCACCCTGTTCTTGCCG
>JAZUEG010000384.1:0-8654 GCA_045640025.1 Bacteroidales bacterium | reverse complement strand
TATGGAAAAGCTTTCGATGGATACCCTCAACAGGATTTCCGTTGAGGAGTTCAAGACCGCCGAAAAGTCGCCCATTGTGGTGGTGCTCGATAATGTGAGGAGCGCGCTGAATGTGGGTTCCATTTTCAGGACCTCCGATGCTTTCAGGGTAGATAGAATCGTAATCTGCGGCATAAGCGCCACTCCGCCGAGTGCCGAGATCAGAAAAACCGCCATAGGTGCCGAGCAGTCGGTGGACTGGGTTTATTACAAGGACAATGTGGAGGCCGTAAGCCAGCTGAAACGTGATGGTTACAAGATTCTCGCCATCGAGCAGGCTCGTGAGAGCGTGATGATAGACAAGATGGACCTGTCGGGTTTCGGAAAGGTTGCGCTTATCTTCGGCAACGAGGTGAAGGGCGTAGACGACCGGCTGATGGAGCTTTGCGACCTGTGTATCGAGATTCCGCAGTTTGGCACCAAGCACTCGCTGAATGTGTCGGTGAGCGCCGGCATTGCCATCTGGGAGGTCTTCAGGCAGTTGAGAAAATAAGATTGTAATAAGGAGCGCAGATTTTGCCTGATGGGCGGAGTCTGCGTTCTATATTTTTTAGCGTGATGAGAAAAATCATTTTGATAGCAGTTCTTTGCTGCGGTGCGTTTGCAGCGTTGGCTCAGGGCAACGAGTGCGCCAAACAGTACTCTATTTATAAGGAGTACATGAAAGTTGGGTCATACGATTTGGCGGTGGAGCCTTACTGGGATGTGGTGGACCAGTGTCCAGATTTCAGCAGGCGGCTCTATGACGACGGCATCAGGATTTATCATGAGCTGATAATGAAAGTGGCTGATTCTGTGAGCGTTCATCATTATCTTGATACCATAAGGCATTTGTATGGCATGAAAGCTGATATGTTGAAACTTAATGCCATAGATGCCGGCAATGGATACGTAGAGCGCTGTTTTCTGCTGGCCGGCAAGGGTAAGATAAGTCCTTTCCGTCTTTTTTCTGAGATTTTGCCTTATGTGGAGCTGATGGCGGAGAATGCTGAAAATCCTGCCATTAGCTCCCAAAAAAATACTGTAACTGCCGGGGCCGCCAAATATCTTGATGTGTTCAACAAGCTGGTTTGCGGCAGGTATTCGCTTCCTGAATCGGCGCTGGAGGTGGAACGTCTGGTGAGGATTCTGGAGATTCTGGGAACCACTCACAATGATTTGTACATATCGGCTATGGAGCAGATACAGGGCCTGTGGAACTCATACATCTATGCGGCCAGGCTGGGTGTGCTGTGTATGGACATGGGCTACAGGGCCAAGGCGAGGAAATACCTTCAGGATGCGGTGCGCCTGGCCAAGGAGTGGGAGGCTGAGGAGAAGGTTTCGTCTGATCCTCCGGCCGGCGGACATGGATATCTGACTATTGCAAGCATTTATCTGAATTACGCGCAGGTTTTCGGGCTTGATGCTTTCGGCACATCCGAGGTGTATTGGGTGGCAGCCGATTATGCCGCCAAGGCCCGCGAAAATCCTGATATATCCGCCAAGGCCGACGGGATATTGGCGCAGTGCCGGGCAAGGTTCCCAAAAAAGGACGAGGCTTTCATGCACTCGGTGAAGCCCGGCGACAGGGTAATGCTTCAGCTTTTCGGCACCGAGACCACTACAGCGCGGTTTTGATTTCGGGAGGAATTTTCCGCAAAAAAAGTTTCAAAAAAGTTTGCTTATGATAAAAATGCACATTATATTTGTGGCATAGAAAACACCAGACCGCAGTGATTGCGCCGTTTTCTTGCAGGGCTTGTGTTATCATTAGCAGGCTTTGCTACAAAAACTAAAATTGTTTTCATATCTTGTTTGATTTTAAGTGTTATTTTTTTTGAAAAAAGTCCGGTTTTTTCCCTCCGGACTTTTTTGCTATTAGCTCAGGCAAGATTATGACTGCAATGCACAAAAAGAAGAAAAACCAAAAAACTAAGTTCACGTATGTACACTGAAAAAGACATTAAATTTTTCGCCGAGCGCGGAATCACTACTGAGGAGATTGATTCTCAGTTGGCATTCTACAAGAATGGTTTTCCATTTTTGGGGATAGTTCGTCCCGCCACACCCAACGACGGCATCAGATGCCTCACCGAGGAGGAGATGAACACTTATGCTCAGAAGTACGCCAAGGAGGCTGAGCAGATGAGCATTGTGAAATTTGTGCCAGCTTCGGGCGCAGCTTCACGTATGTTCAAGGATCTTTTTGTTTTCGCTTCAGAATACAACGGAACTCCCGAGCAGAAGCAGAAATTCAATGACACCACCACTCCTGCCCGCCGTTTCATCGACAATATCGACCGTTTTGCATTCTACGACAATCTCCAGAAGATTGTATACGGCAAGTACGGCAAGTCGGTAAAGGAGTTGCTCCAGGACCACAAGCCAAAGGAGCTTGTGGAGAGCGTTATCACCAAGGACGGCCTCAATTACGGCAATCTCCCAAAAGGTCTCATCGAATTCCACAGATACAAGAATACATCGCGCACTCCAGTGGAGGAGCACATAGCCGAGGGTATTCAGTACGCCAAGAGTGGCAAGGACGTTAGGATACATTTCACCGTATCGCCGGAGCATCTTGGTTTCTTCACCGCTTTTGTGGATAAGGCAAGAATCTCGTTTGAGGAGAAATTCGGAGTAAAACTCGACATCAGCTTCTCTACTCAGAAAGCTTTCACCGACACAGTGGCCGTGGACGAGAACAACGAGATTTTCCGCAACGACGACGGCACTCCGCTCTTCCGCCCTGCCGGTCACGGATCGCTCATCGAGAACCTCAACGACATCAACGCGCGCATCATCTTCATCAAGACCATCGACAATGTGGTGCCTGATGCAAGAAAGGAGGCCACTATAAAATACAAGCAGGCATTGGCCGGATACCTCCTGAAGACCAAGGAGAACATTGCCGACTACATTAAGCTCCTGGAGAACAATCCTACCGCTCAGGTGCTCGACGAGGCATACGTATTCGTATCTAAGAAGCTCTGCTGCGAGTTTGGCGAGGAATTCCTAAGCCTCTCGGATGCCGAGAAGGCTCAGAAACTCATTGCAAAGCTCAAGCGTCCGCTCCGTATCTGCGGTATGGTGAAGAACGAGGGCGAGCCAGGCGGCGGTCCTTTCTGGGCCAAAAACCAGGACGGCACCACATCGCTCCAGATTGTGGAGAGCTCGCAGATCGACAAGAACGACCCACACAGCCAGGAGCTTGTGAGCAAGGCTACCCACTTCAATCCGGTAGACCTCGTTTGCGATGTTACTGACTGCGAGGGCAATAAGTTTGACCTCAGAAAGTTTACCGATCCGCTCACAGGTTTTATCTCAAACAAGAGCAAGAACGGCAAGACTCTAAAATCTATAGAGCGTCCGGGCCTCTGGAACGGCGCCATGAGCGACTGGAACACCATCTTCGTGGAGGTGCCCATCGCAACATTCAGCCCTGTAAAAACTGTGCTCGACCTCCTGAGAGAGCAGCACCAGTAATATTGGAGTAGTTAGTAGATGGTAGTTAGTAGATAGTTCTGCAAATGCTGTTTACTAACTACTTTCGTTTTTAATTATATTCAGCCAAACCTTTGTATTTCAGCTTTTTGTAATATTTACCATTGTAATTGCTATTTTATTAAAACTCGACTAATGCTAAGAAAACTACTGATACCTTTTTCATGGATTTACTATTGTATAATGTGGTGCCGCAATTTCATGTACGACCACAACATACTGAAATCCCATGAATTTGATGTACCCGTAATCTCCATTGGAAATATCACGGTGGGCGGCACCGGCAAGACACCGCACACCGAATATATAGTGAATCTGCTCAAGGACATGTTTAAGGTAACAATCCTGAGCCGGGGATACAAGCGCAGCACCAGTGGCTACATCAAGGCCTCTGATGGCAGCACTGTGTCGGATATAGGCGACAAGCCCAAGCAGATGTACCGCAAATTCCGCGGCCAGGCAGATATGACAGTATGCGAGGACCGCGCCAAGGGTATTGCCGAAATCCTGAAGGAACACAATGAAAATCAGCTGATAGTGCTCGACGATGCGTATCAGCACCGCAGTGTTACGCCCAGGGTGAATATCCTGCTTGTGGATTACAACCGCCCCATTTTCGAGGACCATCTCCTGCCGTGGGGCCAGATGCGCGAATCCATGAAGGAGAGCCACAGGGCCAACATCGTGATAGTAACCAAGTGTCCGCCGGACCTCAAGCCCATAGAGCGCAGAGTGTTCTCATCGCACCTCGATATCCTGCCCAGCCAGTCGATATATTTCACAAGGTTTGAGTATCAGGAGCTTAGGCCGGTGTTTCAGCTAATGGCGGAAGACAGTATTCCCATATCAGCTGATAGCAAGAATACGGCAACCATATCAGCTGATAGCAAGGATATGAATATACTTCTGGTGACCGGAATAGCCAATACCAAGGTGCTGGAGGAGTATGTGCAGACCAAGTATTCCAAGAAGATTACGCACCTGAAATACAACGATCATTACAAATTCAAGCAGAAAGACATCGACAGGATAGAGCAGACTTTTGCCGGGATGCCCGGGCCCAAGCTGATAATAACCACCGAGAAAGACGCCATGAGGCTCAATGAGATGGAGTTCAAGGACCGGCAGACGATGGAATCAATGTATTACCTGCCCATAGAGGTGAGCTTTGTGTTTGATGATCAGGATAATCTTAAAACCCAATTATTGAAATATGTTGCAGAAAATAAAGGAGACTACCGCCTACATACAACAGTGCGTCAATTTTGAGCCTGAGGTAGGCATCATATTAGGATCCGGCCTCGGAAACCTGGCTGGAGAGATCGAGGTTGTAAAAGCCATTAGCTACAAGGATATTCCCAACTTCCCCGTATCAACCGTAAAGGGCCACAGCGGACAGCTTGTGTTCGGCTATCTGGGCGGCAAGAAGGTGGTGGCCATGCAGGGCCGTTTCCACTATTACGAGGGCTACACAATGCAGCAGGTAACATTCCCTGTGCGTGTGCTCAAGTTTCTGGGTATCAAGATGCTGATAGTATCCAACGCATCGGGCGGAATGAACACGTCGTTCCGCGTGGGCGATGTAATGGTAATCACCGACCACATCAATCATTTCGGCACAAATCCGCTCATCGGGCAGAATTTCGACGAGCTCGGCCCGCGTTTCCCCGAGATGAGCGAGGCCTACAGCAAACGTTTCGTGAAGAAGGCTTTCGAGATAGCCGACCGCGAGAACATTCCTCTCCAGAAGGGCGTTTACATCGGTGTTACGGGCCCCACTTTCGAGACTCCGTCGGAATACAGATTCTACGCCATAGCCGGTGCCGACGCCGTGGGCATGAGCACTGTGCCTGAGGTAATCGTGGCCCGTCACATGGGTCTGCCTGTTTTCGGCCTTTCGGTAATTACCGACATGGGCATTGCCGAGGTGGCTGAGAAACCTACTCACGAGGAGGTGCTTAAAGCCGCCGCCGCCGCCGAGCCAAAGATGACTACAATTGTGAAGAAACTTATCGAGGAGATTGATCTTTAGAGATTAGAGTTTAAAGATTAGAGTTTAAAGATTAGAGATTAGAGATTAGAGATGCGTTTATCTTTGGCTTATTCCACTTGCCCCAACGACACCTTTATCTTCTATGCCATAGCCAACAGGAAGATAGATCTTGAGGGCATCGAGTTTGATATAGAGATGCACGATATTGATGTGCTGAACAGAAATGCGCTATCAGCTGACAGCCCCGATATTACAAAGATATCGAGCAACGCTTACGGAATTGATATCTGGAAGGATTATGTGACTTTGGATTCGGGCGCGGCATTGGGCAGAAACAACGGTCCTATGCTGGTGGCGCGCAAGTATTTCGATCCCAAGGAGATGGACGACAAGCGCATCCTGATTCCGGGCATCAACACCACGGCGAATCTGCTGTTCTCGGTTTTCTTCCCGAATGCCAAGATGAAGACTCCGATGCTCTTCTCCGAGATAGAGGGCAATGTGATAGCCGGCAATTACGACTGCGGCCTGCTTATCCACGAGGGACGATTCACCTACAAGAGCAAGGGCCTTGAGAAGATTGTGGATTTTGGCGAGATGTGGGAACAGCACATGCACAAGCCCATTCCGCTCGGCACCATAATAGCCAAACGCAGCCTCGGTCACGATATGGCTGTGCGGGTTAGCAACATAATACGTCGCAGCATAGAATACGCCTTTGCCCATCCGCAGGAGGCGCTCCCGTATATCCGTGAGCACGCCCGCGAGCTCAGCGACGAGGTTACTCAGAGCCACATAAAGCTCTATGTGAATGATTTCAGCGTGGACCTCGGCGCCGAGGGCAGGGATGCTATCTCGTTCCTGTATCAGAAGGCCTACGAGGTGGGCATGATTAAGGAGTTGCCGAGGGAGATTTTTTTATGAGGTTTTTAATTGAATTTAATAGTCAATGGCTTCATTGGTTTCCCTATCGTAGCGGTGTTGCCGTTGGTCGGGTAATACTCGCAGCCATTGGCTGTTATAGTTTTTATTTGGTATGTGCCGGGTATGTGTGGTATTTGCCATGAGGTGTTTATTTTTTCTATGGTAGTATCACGATTGGAGTTTATTGTATAGGTGATAGAATAAGGCCCTGTCTGGGGTACTTCTATGTAAAGTTGCTCTCCGTTGCATACTATGGAGTTGTTGAATCTTATTTTTTCGATACTGTCGCAGGGATTGTTGTTGCAGGCATTGGGAGATAACCATGTGGATATAAATCGAATGGTTTTCTTGTTGCTGTAAACTCCTGCGTCATATAGAATTCTTTTTATGGTAGTGTTTTCATTTTCTATTGTTACAATTCCTATTTCGTTGTTGAAACTTGTGTATATATTCCCATCAATACCATAATAGAATTGCATCCATTCCCGCTTTACATTAGTCATCTCGATTTTTTCTATTTCTCTATAATTGTCGAAATCATCAATGCTGATCTCAATAATTTTGTTTGTTGTTTCGTTTGAGCAGATGGTGTGGTAATATATTTTGGAATTGTCAGGAGATATGCATGAGTTGAGGGCAGATAGATTGAATTTTGAGAAATCAAGTTTCTTTTCTATGCTAAACTGGCCTGTGCTTCTATCGAAATTTCCAAAGATTGCTTCATTTGTTAAAGGACAGATTGCTGAAAAATAGTTGCAATCTCTGGATAGTGACAGATTGATGCATTTCTCCAATAGTGGGTCGTCTATGTTGCCGTTCGTAGTGATAAGTTTTGTTTTGGTTATGTATTGTAGCCCATTGTTTGTTATTTGGTATTTAATGGCTTCTGTGCTGTTGAAATATATAATCCAAATATTCTTGCAATTGTAGTCATGGACTGTAATGAAGTTTGGAGTGCCATTATGTTGGTCGGAATGTGAGGTAATTTGGTTTGTCCTAGTATCAACCACAAAGTACTCAAATTGGTTGAAACAATAAACCAGATCTTCATTGTCTGGCATCGGAACGAAAAAATTTACGGCAAGAACTAATGGATGCCCATTGAAATATAGTGCTTTGTCGAATCTGTCATATAACCTAAAATTTCGATTCGAACTATATAGTAAAATTTCCCCTTCCTGATTCACATGCCATACAGCTCCAAGATACTTTTTAGGTAATTGTGATATGGTGACAGGATTGGTATTGAAGTCGAAAAGATAATTGCCAATGTTCCAAAGGTAAGCTTGCTTGTTTTGGGCATTGGCAATTATTGATAATGATAGGTAAGCAATGACTATGATTATTCTTCCCATTGTGCAAGGCTCAAAGTTCTCATTAATCTTACGTTACATGCTACGTCACTAGCGTTGGGGTAACAATAATAAACATGGTCATTGGGGTTGGTCCATTGTATATGGACACCACATCCAGGTTTTTTGTTGCCATCATATCTTGCATCTACCCATATATTGGCAGGTGGGTATTGTGTATTGCCAAAGCCAAAAGTTGGGGTGTAATAGAAATTATACCCAAGGTTTATTCTTGAACGTATATATGAATCATCACCCAACATTCTTCCGAATGCAGTGAGTTCGTTTTCTGTTGGGATGTTGAATCCGTTTGCTTGATTGCTGTTGCTTTCGTATGCCGTTTTGAATATTAGTCCATCAAAATCTCCTCTTCTTAAGTATCCGAAATTTGTTTGCCAATAGTAATACAATCCAATAGTTGTGTCTGTGTCTCCTGGGTAAGTAACGTAATTAGAGAAAAAATCAGTTTCTCTGAAATTCTCAACAAACCATTCCTGTATAACGGAACTGTCTCTACTCATAAATTTTTTTGTATTATATCTTCTGAAAGAGCCATCGGCTTGGAGATAATATACAGCACTGTTTTTGATTCTTGGTAAAGCCTTGGAGATTGGACGAGTTTCGTTTGAACTCTCTCTGTAATAGGTTTGTGTGTCAGGCTCTTTAACCAGATCAGACTTGTCATCATCATTGCATGCGATAATGAACAATGATATGCTTAATAATAAGCAATACGGTGTAAGGAATTTTTTCATTTTTGTATAAGTTTTATATTAGATTTTATGCAAATTTATATGCAATATGCTAAATTTCTATGTATAAATAGTATAATTTTTTTGTCTGATTTGTACATTGGTTTTAGC
>JAZUEG010000383.1:0-8349 GCA_045640025.1 Bacteroidales bacterium | reverse complement strand
CCCAAGCTGTTGAAGAGTTGTACCATATCAGGCAGTCCACACCGAGATCCTTAGCGTAGCTGATGGCGTCCTCAATGTTTCCGCCGTTCTTCATCTCGTCCCATTCGGCATCTATCAATACGTATGGAAGATGGAATTTTGCGGCCATGTCGATATATTTCTTCACAATCTGATAGTCATTGCTTCCGTGGTTGTAGGCCCAGTATATCCACGAGGCCACGCCAGGCTTTATCCAGCTGATATCATCAATCTGACAAGACTCAGCCAGGTCGGTCACCAACGTGTTCTCAACTATCGAGGCCAGGCTACCCACCATCAGCACGCGCCATGGCGACGACACCGACGTATCGGCCACCTCATTAACATCGGGCACCACGCAGTAGAGCGAGTCGCCGTTATTGTTGAAGAGCGACGATGCGGAATTCTTGGAATCAATACCAGCCTCGGTGATAAGCACAAAACAGCTGTCGGAAGCCTCCACGAGGGCAGGATAGCTGAAATGCTTTTTCTCGCCGTGGGTGGCAAGAGGGAACAGACGCTCGTACGCAAGATTCCAGTCCCACTCGGAGAACCATCGTTTCCTGCCTTCGGGTATCGAGTATGTGGTGGTCTCGGCGCCGTAGATCTCAGCATCCGGACCGGGAAGGTAGCGGAAGGCCACACCATCATTCAATACGCAGAGCTCCATCAGACAGCTCTTCTGCTTGTCGGCAGATTTCAGAGTAAGCAAATACTCGTTGCTGATATTAGTGCACACAGATTTCTTGCCTGCCAGCATTTCGTATTCCAAATTATAAAGACCAGTAAACTTGCAGTCGGCAACAATATATTTTGCAGTGTCGGTTTTTGCGCCGCGGGAATTGATGCCAAGGTTCTTCACCTTAACGGCCTCCACAATATTGCCATCAGCTGAAATATAACTAACCTGCAATGCCGCAGACTGGGTGTCGGGTTCGCTCTCAATAAGTTTTACTTGGATTTTGCCGTTTGGGGATTCCATAACGGAAAACTTCTTTTCGCAGCTCTGCATCATCAGACACAGCACCGCGATTGTCAGAATTTGGAATGCAATGCGTTTCATATAATTGTTTTGAATGATTGTTAGCCGGCCATATAGGAAGACAACTGATATTTTATTGGTAAAGACAGGCACAAAACCGATTTATACAGACGCATTTTCAAATCTTAGTGTAATTGGTAAAAAAAATTTAAGTAAAATCGTTAAGCAGCAATTATTAATTTCATAATTTTAAGTTTTAGCCGGTATCAAAACGTAGTTTAGTGCCTGACCAAACAATATCAGTTGGATCCTAAAAAAGCCCCAACCCTTGTGGTTGATGTCTCAAAAATATAGACTATATTCGAGAAAAAAAATAGACTAAATATTACACGAAAGTAACATTTGTGCAACCGGCTAAAACACAATAAATTAGTACAGGGTTCAGAAACAATTCTGTAACATTTCTCTATATTTTTGTAACAAAATCCTCTCCGTACTTCTGCTCTATCTCATCCAAAAGGCCCATAATCTCCTCCACATCGAGCGATGTCACGAGTTTCATGCGGTACTGCTTGAAGTCAGGCAGGGCCTTGAAATACTGCGAATAGTGGCGCCTCATCTCCAGGATTCCGCGCATATCGCCCTTCCACTCCATCGACTTTGTGAGCTGAAGCTTGGCCAGGCGCACACGCTCGTGCACATCGGGCTCGGGAGGCAATACGCCCGTTCTCAGATACTCGGCAGTGGTCTTGAAAATCCACGGACAGCCCACGCTGACGCGACCTATCATTATGGCATCCACACCGTAGCGGTCTATCATCTCCTTGGCCTTCTGTGGCGAATCCACATCGCCGTTTCCTATTATAGGAATGTGCATTCTTGGATTGTTCTTCACCTCACCTATCAATGTCCAATCGGCCTCGCCTTTATAAAACTGCATCCTGGTGCGTCCGTGTATTGCGAGCGCCTGTATTCCGGTATCTTGTAGTCTTTCAGCTAATGGCACAATTATCTTGGAGTCCTCGTCCCAGCCGAGGCGGGTCTTTACTGTGATGGGAATATCGGGAATGGCCTGCACCACACGGCGGGCTATCTCGCACATGAGGTCGGGATCCTGAAGCAGGCCCGCGCCGTCGCCACGGGTGGCAATCTTCTTTACGGGACATCCGCAGTTGATGTCGATGATATCTGGACGCATCTCGGCGGCCATGCGAGCGGCCTCCACCATGTGGTCGGGGTCGTGGCCGTAGATCTGAATGCCCACCGGACGCTCGTGGTCCTCCAGGTGCATCTTCTTGACAGTCTTGTCGATATTGCGGATAAGGGCCTCGCTGGCTATAAACTCGGTATACATGAGATCGGCGCCGTACTGCTTGCAAATATATCTGAAAGATACATCGGTAACATCCTCCATGGGAGCCAGTATCAGCGGATAATGGTCTATCTCTACTTTTCCTATCTTGAACATTGCTTTATCAAAATTTTTCGCAAAGTAACAAACTTTTTTTTGAAATAAGAAATCTAAAATTTATCTTTGTGCAGTATAAACCAATTAAAAGGAAACCAAGAAAATGCTGAAGTACTTAAACACACTATTCCAAGACCTGTCGGAATACCTCCGCAATGTATTCACAGGCTGGGGAATGAGTTTCGACGCGGCCGAATTCTGCAAAAACTTCGTTAATTTCATATTCATCCTGGGCATAAGCGCTCTCAGCTGGTGGATAGCCAAAGTAATAATAATAAGGCTGATACACTACATAGCGGCCAAGACCACCAACAAATACGACGACAAGCTGGTGGAGCACAAGGTATTTGAGCCGCTCAGCCAGATATTCCCAACACTCTTCATCAGATTCCTGATCCAGTTTGCCGTAAGCGACGAAAACTGGCAGAATGTAATACGTCAGCTCTGCGACGCCTGGAATGTATTCTCGGGCCTGCTGATAGTATTCAGGGCGCTGGACGCCATCTACGATATCCTGAACGACATAATGGCCCAGCGACAGCGCAAAACCAATGTGCGAGGCTACATACAGGGAGTCAAGATAATAATAGGCATAGTGGGCGGCATCATAGGCCTGGCTTGCCTCTTCGGCAAGGACCCATCCACACTGCTCGGAGGACTGGCCGGTATGTCTGCCATCCTCATGTTGGTATTCAAGGACACAATATCAGGATTTGTGGCTTCCATACAGCTCACATCGCTCAATATGGTGAAGATGAACGACTGGATAACCATGAGCAAGCGCGACATCCAGGGCAACGTGATAGAGATTACCCTGAATACCATAAAGGTACGCAACTTCGACAACTCGGTGGTTACAGTGCCTACAGCTACCCTCATGAGCGAATCGTTCATCAACTGGAGCAATATGCAGGAGATGGAGGCGCGCCGCATGACAAGAACCATAATGATAGACGCCGACTCGGTATCTGTGGCATCGGCCGAGCTAAAGGAGCGGCTCAAGAAAATCCCTATCCTCACCAAGTATATAGAGGAAAGAGAGGGACAGTCGGCCAACAAGACCGACAACATGCAGGTATGGGACATGATGGAAATCTCCAACCTGGAGCTATTCCGCAAGTACATAGAGTTCTACATACAGGCCAACTATCAGATTTTCAAGAAATACAAGCCCACAACCATAACCGACGAGAAGGGCAACAGCCGCGAGATCTACATAATAGACGACAAGGCCGACTTCCTGAAAATCCACGGCGAGGCAGCCGTAAAGCACCTGATGGAATACAAGGGCTACACCATAATCAAGGACCTCGAAAGTTTCCTCAAGGATTTCAAGAGCAGCCTCATGCAGGACAAGAAAGACAAGAAGACCTACTACCCTACCCGTCAGGTACGCAGCACCACATACATCAACGACAAGCCAAAGTCGCTTCAGGTGCAGAAACGCATACTCGTAAAGGACGGAATGTTTGTAGAAAACGGCCACCTGATGGTACGACAGATGCAGAGCACACCTACAGGAATTCCGCTCGAGGTATACTGTTTCACCAAGATTACCGAATGGGCCAATTTCGAGAAGATGCAGTCGCACTTCTTCGAGCACCTTTTCGCCATAATCAAGGAATTTGATCTCAGGGTATACCAGTTCAACAAAAATGAGCTGAGAACCAACGCATAATATTTCATAGTATATAATTTTTTCTAAAAAGGGCAGGCTGACACAGTATCAGCTTGCCTTTTTGTTTGCCATTAGCTGATACAAAACCAACTAAAAAAAATAATGCAGGCTCATAAAATCTGGCTATCAGCCAATTGCAGAATATTTACTATTTTTTCAGCTAATACCAACATTTTATTCATGCAATATTTGTAATTTCGTAGTTGATTTGAACTACATACTATATACAACGTACAACTAATGGAAAAGACTAAATCTATTATCTTAACAACCATTGGGATAGGGTTGCTGTACATTGCCCTGAGCGTATTGCCGGGATGCGGCGGCTACCGCGACACCTCTATCCTGAGGTCCGTACCCGACCAGGCCGGACTTACAATCACCACATCCAAGCTGCACGAGGTATGCAAATCCCTCAACGACAACAATGTGATGTGGGGCGACATAAAGAAAGTGGATCAGCTGAAAGAATTAGTCAACCTGATAAACACTATAGACACCACTCTCGACCAATATGCCGACCTGAAGGGAATGGTGTATTCCAACGAGGTGGCCATATCGCTCGTAAAGGAGGGCAAGAGCATCATAAATCCGCTGCTCTGCATCCAGACATCCGCAAACGAATTCCGCAGATTCCACAGCATAATAGGGTCATTGGCCGAGAAAAACGGACTGAAGGGCGCAAGCGGCGAATTCGACAAGGCCAAGATGTACGGCGTAATGAACACCAAGACCAAGAAATACATACTAACATACGCCTACACTGATGGCGTACTCGCTATAAGCCCATCTAAGCTGATAACAGAATCGGCCATACTGCAGCTACACAGCGGCACCAGCATAGTAGCCGAAAACGAAGACCTCCGCAATCTGCTGCAGACCCAGGGCAGCAACACCCACGGATCGCTCATATTCAACTACGCCAAGCTCGGCGACCTGCTGGGCTCCGAATTGCAGGCGCAGGCGCCGGTATTAGCCATAAAGCGCCAGGGCGAATGGTGCGTGATGGACATAAACATAAACAAGCAGAACCTTACCTGCACAGGATACTCATCGTACAGCGACAACAAGGGCCACACAGCCAAAACCATGCACTTTCAGCAGCCGGTAGCCAACGACTTTGTAAATATGCTGCCGAGCAAGACATCGAGCTTCATATCGTTAGGTATCAGCGACATGAGCACATTCAAATCGAGCCACATGTCGTGCATGAAGGAGATAGAGCAGTTCAGCAAAATCACATCGGAAAGCCAGTCGCTGAAAAACAAATACGGAGTAGACATGGAGACCGAGATATACGAGATATCCTGCGACAGAATCACCGAATTCAAGTGCGACTTCAATCTGGCCGGACAGGCCCGCGACAGGTATGTGATACTGAAGCTGAAAGACAAGAAGCGCGCCGAGGAGATAATGAAAACCATTGCCGCAAAACTGGCCAGACAGCAGAACACGCCCGAAACCAACTCGTACATCGACATAACATCCAGCACCAAGAAGAAATTCACCGTATACAGGATTCCGGGACAGAAGCTGATATCAAGCTATTTTGGCCCCATATTCAGCTGCGAGCCCACCCACTACGTCTGCTACAAGGACTACGCGGTATTCGGCAACAGCGTGCAGAGCCTCAAGCTATACATAAACAGCATAGAGGAGAGCAAGACCCTATCCAACAACGCCAACTACGGCGAATTCAGCAACATAGTAAACTCCAAGAGCAACATATTCTACTATGCCGACATAGCATACTGCCCGGCCGAGATAAGGGCCATACTCAGCAACTCCAACGCCGAAACATGGAAGAAGATGGAGCCCAAGCTGATGAATTTCAGATCGGTGGCGCTGCAGATGCAGAACGAGAGCGACCGCACTGCCTACACACGCCTGGCCCTCATGCACAGCCACATACTGGAAGACGAGAGATACATAGGATGGGAAAGCCCAGTGGACACCACCATCAGCTACAAGCCTCAGATAGTAACCAACCACAATACACGTGAGAATGAGGTACTTGTATTCGATGATACATACAAGATGTACCTATTCAACAAGGAAGGCAAGGCCCTGTTCAAGAAACAGATGTCGGAGCCGATAGCAAGCCCCGTAAGCCAGATAGACATATACGACAACGGAAAACTGCAATACCTCTTTGCCACAGAAAACCACCTTCAGCTGATAGACCGCAACGGAAACTATGTGGACCGTTTTCCGCTGAGACTGCCGGCCAATGTATCAGCTGAAATATCTGTGCACGACTACGACCAAAACGGAACTCTGAGGATATTTGTGCCATGCAGCGACCGCAAAATATATCTCTACGACAAGGAAGGACACCCGGTGGAAGGCTGGCCCATAAGCACAAGAGAGCCGGTGATAACTCCGGTGCAGTTTTTCAGGATAGCAGGCAACGACTATCTCGTATGCTCCGACAACCTGAAAACATACATCCTGAACCGCCGCGGCGAGGTCAGGATAAATGTAACCAACAACTACTTTAAATCCAAGAACTCGCTGTTCTACGTGGACAGCACCGGCGGACCAACAAGGTTTATCACCACATCGGCATCGGGCGAGATAGTGCAGATCTCGATGAACGGATCGTGCAAGATAAGCAAGCTGAGACGTAACTACTCGGCCGACCACTATTTTGTATTAGCTGATATAAACGGCGACGGACAAAACGAATACATCTTCACCGACAACGAGATGCTGGAGGTATACACCGGCGACGGAAGCCTGGTATTCAGCCAGAATTTCGACGGAAGTATCGGAAAGCCAAATATTTACAGATTCAGCAAGACCGACGTGAAGATAGGCGTGACCTGCAGGCAGAAAAACAAGATATATCTGCTGAGCAACGAGGGAAATATCTGCAGCGGATTTCCACTGACGGGAGCCAGCGAATTTTCGATATGCACCCTCAACAACAAGAACAAATTCAGCGTAGTGACCGGAGGAAGCCTAAACTTCCTATACAACTACATGATACAATAGCCATTAGCTGACAGCCAAAAAAAGATAATTGATTTTCTTTTTTGGAATGAATTGTTTTTTAATTACCTTTGCTACAAAATAATAAAGAACAACATTACAGATGAAAAACATCCGCAATTTCTGCATTATAGCGCACATCGACCACGGCAAGAGCACACTGGCCGACCGACTGCTGCAGCACACCAAGACCATATCGGACCGCGACCTGAAGGATCAGGTACTGGACGACATGGACCTGGAGAGAGAGCGTGGCATCACCATAAAGAGCCACGCCATACAGATGAAGCACAAGCTAAACGGACAGGAATACACACTAAACCTTATAGATACCCCAGGCCACGTGGATTTCAGCTACGAGGTTTCGCGAAGCATTGCCGCCTGCGAGGGCGCTCTGCTCGTAATAGACGCCACCCAGGGTATTCAGGCCCAGACCATAAGCAACGTTTACATGGCCATAGAGAACAACCTGGAGATAATTCCGGTGCTCAACAAGATGGACATGCCCGCGGCCAAGCCAGAGGAGGTCAAGGACCAGATAATAGAGCTGATAGGCGGCAAGCGTGAGGACATAATAGAGGCTTCGGGCAAGACAGGACTCGGCGTAGAGCAGATTCTGGAGGCCATTATCGAGAAAATCCCGGCTCCCGAGGGCGACCCGGAGGCTCCATTGCAGGCGCTGATTTTCGACTCGGTTTTCAATCCATTCCGCGGTATCATAGCATATTACCGCGTATACAACGGAACCATCAAGGCCGGCGACAAGGTGAAGTTCGTAAACACCAAGAAGGAATACGGCGCCGACGAGGTGGGCGTACTCGAGATGGATCTCTGTCCACAGAAGGAGATTTCGGCCGGCAATGTAGGCTACATAATATCAGGAATCAAGAACGCCACCGAGGTTAAGGTGGGCGACACCATCACCCACATAGAACGTCCCTGCGAGAAGGCCATCGAGGGTTTCGCCGAGGTGAAGCCGATGGTTTACGCCGGTGTTTACCCAATAGAGACCGATATGTATGAGGAGCTGCGCACATCGCTCGAGAAACTCCAGCTGAACGACGCATCGCTCACATTCACGCCCGAGAGCTCGATAGCGCTCGGTTTCGGTTTCAGATGCGGATTCCTCGGAATGCTGCACATGGATATAGTTCAGGAGCGCCTTTCGAGGGAGTTTGATATGGACGTAATCACCACAGTGCCAAACGT
>JAZUEG010000382.1:0-2992 GCA_045640025.1 Bacteroidales bacterium | reverse complement strand
CAAGCCCTGTTGTCCTCGGCGGAATATTCGGTGCGGTACTCGTCCACAACGTGGAAATCCAAGGCCTTGGCCGCCAAAACGGTATGAAGCTCCCTTGGCTTGCCATCCATTCCCGGGCGGTTGTAGTCGAAGATGCGGTAGGTGATATCGCTGCTCTGCTGAATCTCGGCCAGCATGATGCCGCCGCAGATGGCGTGAACGCGTCCGGCTGGCAGATAGAAAACGTCGCCCTTATTTACCTCGTGTCTCGCCAACACCTCGCAGAAGGTGCCGTCAGCAATGCGCTGGTGATATTCCTCCAACGTGATCTCCTTGCTGAAGCCTGCATACAGATAGCTCCCCGGCTCAGCATCAATGATATACCACATCTCTGACTTGCCAAGCTTGCCATACTTTGCTTTGGCCATATCATCGTTTGGATGAACTTGGATGCTGAGGTCGTGCTTGGCGTCGATGAACTTGGCTAGGAGCGGTAACTTGTTTTGGTATTGGGCAGCTACAGAGTTGCCCAATATTGCTACTGGATTTGATGCTATAACGTCATCGAGATTATATCCTTGTAATTCACCATTACTAATAACAGAAGTACTTGATGGAATAGCGCTAACTTCCCACGACTCACCGATATTGTCTTGATATTCAAGACGCTTGTAAGCTGTAATACGACCTCCTCCCCAAACTAATGTATGGAGATTGGGGTGGAAAAGGAAAGGATAGAGAGTAGACATTAATTAAAATAAAACGATTATATTTCCATCTTAAGAACCTGCTCTATCACAGGAGCCATATCAAAATACTTGTACTGACCAAGGCGGCCTCCAAAAATTACATCCTTTTCTTTCTCGGCCAGCTGACGATACTGCTCGGCAAGTTCGTTGTTGCGATCGTTGTTTACGGGATAATATGGCTCCATACCATCCTTGTATTCTGTGGAATATTCCTCGCTGACAACGGTCTTGGGACAATCATAAACCTCCTGACCGAACATCTCGAAATGCTTATGCTCGATTACTCGTGTATATGGCTCGTTATGAGAAGTGTAATTTACAACGGCATTGCCCTGATAGTTTGGAGTGTCCTCTACACGGGTTTTGAAGGAAACAGTTCTCCAATCAAGCTTGCCCAACTGATAGCCAAAGAATTCATCCACAGCACCGGTGTAAACCAACTTATCGGCATAATTGCGCCAATCCTTGTACTCGGAATTGAAAAAATCAACGCCTACCTTGGTATCAACACCATCAAGAAGTCCCTCGATAAGTTTATTGTAACCGCCGATAGGAATTCCCTGATACTTGTCGTTGAAGTAGTTATTGTCGAAAATCATTCTTACGGGCAGACGCTTGATGATGAAGGCGGGAAGTTCCTTGCAATCCCTACCCCACTGCTTCTCGGTGTATTCCTTGATGAGTTTCTGGAAAATATCCTTGCCGACCAATGTCAAGGCCTGCTCCTCAAGATTCTGAGGCTCTCGGCCATTGAGCGCGGCAACAGCCTCTGCCTTCTGTTCGTTGATCTTAGCCTGAGCCTCGGCTGGTGTCTTTACTCCCCAAAGCTTTGAGAAGGTGTTCATATTGAAGGGAAGATTGTACAACTCGCCTTTGTAGTTGGCAACCGGGCAATTTGTATAGCGGTTGAACTCCACAATGCCGTTCACGAAATCCCAGACTTCCTTGTTGGAAGTGTGGAAAATGTGCGCACCGTATTTATGAACATTGATGCCTTCAATGTTCTCGCAATATACATTGCCACCAAGCTGAGGACGCTTATCAATTACAAGACATTTCTTGCCAGCCTGTTTTGCCTTATAGGCGAATGTGGCTCCGAAGAGGCCGGAACCAACGATGAGGAAATCGTATTTCATATAATGGAATAATTTTATAGGGACTTACATTATCTCATCATAAACCTTCTGCATCTCATCTATCATATTACGCATCAGAAAATTTTCTGATACGCGATTATGAGCGGCAATGGCATATTGTGAAGATAATTCGGGATTCATTATTAATTTGTCAATAGCCTCAGCAAAGGACTCGTCATCACAATTTGGAACTTCTAAACCTGTAACTCCATCAAGATTTACCCAATTGACTCCACTGCCGGGAATGGTGAAAGTAACAGCTGGATTGTTGCAATACATAGCCTCGGCAAGGGCAACGCCGAAGGCCTCGTTTTTAGTAATGGAAGGAAAAGCAAAAACACTGGATGCGTACATATAACAGCGCATCTCATCGTCTGATAATCTGCCTACGAAATGTATTCTCTTGGAACCTCGTTTCTCTACCTGTTTCTTTAATTTGTCAGTTAACGGACCTGAACCACCAATCACAATCTCGCAATCTGATTTGATATATTGCTCGGCATCTATCAAATGTGGCAAACCTTTGTATTTAGTATGTCTTCCCATAAAGAAAACAATAGGCTTGCCGTGATGACGTTCCTTCAATCTCTTTATCAATTCACCATCATTGGCTTGAGGAGCAAAATGTTCCTCCTCGATGCAGTTCGGAACAATCCTTACCTTGTCCCGATAATCCGCCAACGGCTTGCTTCCGTCCCGATACTGAGGACTTGTAACCACTATCCTATCGGCCCGCTGTATCAGCCATTTCTCCAAGGGCTTAACCGCCCAATACAAATACCATTGCCGGATAATATCCATGTGCCAATGGATTATCAACTTTGTCTCCTTGGGTAGACATCTTTTTAGCGCAATCACCGGAAATGGATTGGCCCAATGATAATGCACAATATCAGGCTTGAATTCGTCAAATGCTTTCCTGAGCATCTTGCCGTATGAAACCGAGAGGGCCTGACGCGCTACATTGACCACGGAGGCTACACGCCATACCTTATGACCATTTACCTCTTCATAAACATCTTTGTTGACATCATTGAAGCAAACAACGCCAATCTCATGCTGAGGCATTTGCTCAACAAGATACTTGCAAATATTCTCCACACCACCCATATAAGGATAGTAATATTT
>JAZUEG010000381.1:0-3076 GCA_045640025.1 Bacteroidales bacterium | reverse complement strand
AGGTTAATATAACTTATTGTGTTTGCTGTCTGTAATTATTCAATTCTACAAATATAAAACCATTTTTTATAAAAACAAAACCTTTCAGCTGCAATTTTATGCAAAAAAATACCGCCCGCGAGAATTTGTTCTCCGGGCGGTAAGTATTATTACTCAATATTCGGTAGAGTAGGAGCGGTGGCTGTTAGAACTTGAGAGCGTCCAAATCTGCGTCTGTGATCTCCTTCTCCTTGAGGTAGTCTGCCGAGCAGTAAGCTGTAGCGTCGTTGTACTGGATGCGTGCCCAGCCGTCTACTATTTCCTCTACCTCGATTTCTGTATCCTTTGCGAGCTTTCCTACGATGGCCGAGTCGGTGCCAGGATACTTTCTAACGTTCAAGTTAGAGCTCTTGGTGTTTACGATATATGTTGCCATAATGATTAATCTTCTTTTCTGTTAAACTAATGATTTGATTAGTTGATAGCCTTGAGAGCCTCAACGATCTTCTCAGAGAGAGCCTTGAGTGTAGAAGACTCCTCCTCAGAAAGTGTGGCGGCCTCAAACTCAGCCTTGAGGTTCTTGAGCTCGTCGGCCAAAGCTGGAACGTCAGCCTTCTTGGCAGCCTGTACCTTTGCAAGGAAATCGTTCATCTTGTTCTGGAGAGCTACGAATACCTCGTTTACTACTTCCTTAACCTCGGCTGCGGCGGCCTGAGTAGCCTCAGCTGCCTGCTCTGTTGCCTGCTGAGCGTCTGTTGCCTGCTGGTCGGCGGCCTTCTTTGAACCACATGAAGATAATGTGAGCGCGAATGCTGCACATGCTACAAAAAACAATCTTTTCATTTTATTGGATTTTTAAAATTAGTTAATAAAATTAATTTTGTGACAAATGTATAAATAATTTTGATACCATGTACTCATTTTTTCATTTTTTTTCCGAATTTTTCATTATATTTTTGGGGTAGCTAATGGCGTTTTATATATATCGCCATCAGCTGATACAGTATATATACACGCCATCAGCTGATAAGCAAAACATATACACTGTATTAGCTGATATAATAAACAAAAAAGGCCGCCCCTGTGAGAGACAGCCCTTTTGTGAAAATTTAATACGGAAATATATTAGCGAATGAACAATAATTCGCGGTACTTAGGCAGAGGCCAGATCTCGTCGTCAACGAGGAGCTCCAGCTTGTCGGCGTGGTAGCGGATAGTCTCGAAGTAAGGGAGGATGTTGTCGTGGTAGGCAACGGCCTTGTCTTTCTCGTTCTCTATCTTGTTGGCCACCTTGCGGGCCTCCACCATTGCGTCTACGGAGCTCTCGAGTGCAGATACGTGCTTGCTGATGTCCTCGATCTTCTTCATTGTCTCAGCTGCAAGCTCCTTAGCCTTCTCAACACCGAAGATGTCGGCCATCTTCTTGGCGTTGTCCAAAAGCATGCTCTGGTACTTGATGGCAACTGGAACGATGTTGCTCTGGATAAGGTCGCCGAGTACGCGGGCCTCAATCTGGATTTTCTTTGTGTATGTGTCCCACTTAACCTCGTTGCGTGCGATAAGCTCCTTCTCGGTGAATACGCCGGTCTTGGTGAAGAGATCTACCGACTGAGGTGTGGTGTATGCGTCGTAGATTACAGGAACCGAAGTCTCGCAGTCCAAGCCACGCTTAGCAGCCTCAGCCTTCCACTCATCTGAGTAGCCGTTGCCGTCGAAACGGATTGGCTTAGAGATCTTGATGTATTCCTTGATAACCTCGAAAATTGCCTTCTCCTTGGCTGTGCCGGCTGCGATCTTGGCGTCAACGGCTGCCTTGAACTCCTTGAGCTGAGCGGCTACTGCTGTGTTGATAGCGATCATTGCTGATGCGCAGTTGGCAGATGAGCCTACAGCGCGGAACTCGAAACGGTTTCCGGTGAAAGCGAATGGCGATGTACGGTTTCTATCAGTATTGTCAACCAAAACCTCTGGAATAGAGCCGATACCGAGCTGCATCTTCTTCTTGGCGTCGAGTACGATACCCTCCTCAGACGAAGAGTTCTCGATCTTGTCGAGCATCTGAGAAAGCTGAGTACCGAGGAATGCAGAGATGATAGCTGGAGGTGCCTCGTTGGCGCCAAGACGGTGAGCGTTCTGGGCTGTCATTACAGAGGCCTTGAGCATGGCGTTGTTCTTGTAAACAGCCATAAGGATGTTCACCATAAATGTTACGAACTGGAGGTTCTCCTCTGGAGTCTTGCCAGGGGTAAGGAGACCTACGCCGGTATCAGTACCAAGTGACCAGTTGTTGTGCTTACCTGAACCGTTGATGCCTGCGAATGGCTTCTCGTGCAAGAGAACTCGGAAACCGTGCTTGCGGGCGATACGCTTCATAATAGACATAATCATAAGGTTCTGGTCGTTGGCCAGGTTGGTCTCGCCGAAGATTGGAGCAAGCTCAAACTGGTTAGGAGCCACCTCGTTGTGACGGGTCTTGCAAGGAATACCGTACTTGTAAGCCTCGAACTCAACTTCCTTCATAAAAGACTGAACTCTCTCAGGAATTGAACCGAAGTAGTGGTCCTCAAGCTGCTGGTTCTTGGCTGACTCGTGTCCTACGAGCGAGCGGCCAGTGAGGAGGAGGTCAGGACGTGCGGCGTACAGGCCCTCATCTACGAGGAAGTACTCCTGCTCCCAACCGAGGTATGAATAAACCTTCTTAACGTTGGTGTCGAAATAGTTGCAAACGTCAACGGCTGCCTTGTCAACAGCTGCAAGGGCCTTCAAGAGAGGAGCCTTGTAGTCGAGCGACTCACCGGTGTACGAAATAAAGATTGTTGGGATACAGAGAGTATCGTCAACGATGAAAGCTGGAGAGGTAGGATCCCAAGCCGAGTAACCGCGGGCCTCGAAAGTATTGCGGAGACCGCCGTTAGGGAAGCTTGAAGCATCAGGTTCCTGCTGTACCAGCACCTTGCCTGAGAACTCCTCCAATACACCGCCCTTGTGGTTGTACTCGATGAAAGACTCGTGCTTCTCGGCTGTACCTCCTGTCAATGGCTGGAACCAGTGTGTATAATGGGTCACACCCATCTCGGTAGCCCACTGCTTCATACCC
>JAZUEG010000380.1:0-7177 GCA_045640025.1 Bacteroidales bacterium | reverse complement strand
GCCACGCTTCCGCTCTGCTGGTTCCTGTTTACAATGATACCTAAAAGCAAGATGCCCTCTATAGGCTATCAGGAGCTCACTGCCCGTATCGAGTGGAACCAGGAGATCAGTGTTCAGGAAAACCGCGGCCGTGTGGAGGCGCTTATGGATGCCGTAAGACCTATGTGCGAATACAATACGGCCTACGTGGGCATACAGGATTATATTGTGGAGCAGGACAACGGCCTCTCCGTTACCGAGGCGTCGCTCTATTGGAAAACTGCCAGTGTATCCGATGTGGAGCCCCTGATGGGAGAGGTGCGGCGCTATATGGCCATCAGCTACCCTGAAGCCTCCATAACATTTGCCCCGCCGGCCACTATTTTCGAGAAACTTTTCGAGACTTCCGAAGCCGACATCGAGGCAAGATTATCGTATTCAGGCCCGGAGATTCCGGCCGACAGCATCAGGTCGTGTCTGCACGGAATCCGCGGGCTCGATACATCGGCGCTATCCACCATGCCGGCATTCAAGAGCGTGAGGATGCTGATGATAGACCGCGAGGCGCTTGCACTCTACAACGTGCCTCTCCAGGTGCTCAAGAGCCGTCTTGCAAGCGTGATAGCCGGCAGCCGTGTTACAGAGCTGCATTCATACAGCGCATATATTCCGGTGTTTATCAGCGAGTCTGATGTGCCGGTGGAGCGGTTTGTGGATAGCGAGAGTATCCGCATCGCAGACCGCGACGGACAGCCCTCGTACATCCCTATTAGAAAACTTGTAAGTATAGCTGATGGCCAGGAGCTCAAGGATATTGTGGCCGGCAAATCCGGTGAGTACATTCCTGTATGCTTTTATAATGTATCTGATGCCGGGGATCTGTCGTCCAGGATTCAAAAGTTGGTGGATGGCATCCCAAACTGGGACGTGGAGCTGGCGGGATCGTTTTTCAGCAACAGGGAAATGCTCTTTCAGCTGATAGTGATACTGTCGGTATCTCTGGCGCTGATGTATTTTATATTGTGCGGACAGTTCGAGAGTTTCAGCCAGCCCCTTGTAGTATTGCTCGAGATCCCCATCGATGCGTCGTTTGCACTGCTGGTATTGTGGATGAGTGGAATGAGCCTCAATCTTATGTCCGGGATTGGAATAATAGTGTCGTGTGGAATTATTGTAAACGACTCCATCCTGAAGATAGATACCATCAACGGATTGCGCAAATCGGGGATGCCATTGCTGGAGGCCGTACACACCGCGGGACAGCGCCGTCTGAGGGCCATTGTGATGACATCGCTCACAACAATTGGCGCCATGCTCCCTATTCTTTTCACCAATGACATGGGCTCGGAGCTGCAACGCCCCCTGGCCGTGGCCATGATAGCCACCATGACCATAGGCACTATAGTGAGCCTGTATGTGATTCCGCTGATGTATATATTGATTACGAAATCCCAATTACGAAATCCCAATTCATGAAAACCAAGATTCTTACCATATTATTGGCAGTGCTGGCCGCGTGCTCCACGGCACAGGAGTTTACATTGCCGCAGATTATCGAGCTGGCCAAGGACAGCTCCCTCACGGCTTTCCGCTACAGGAATATGTATATGCAGAGCGTATGGACATACAAGACATTCAAGGCCAACCGCCTGCCCTCGCTCACACTCGACCTCAGCCCCGTATCGTACAACCGCCAGCTGGTTTCCCGTTACGACAGCGAGAACGATATCGATGTATACCGTCAGCAGAAGTCATATTCCGCCGGGGCCGGCCTCACGCTTTCACAGAACTTCGATCCGTTGGGCGGTACATTCTATGTATCAGCCAATCTTGACTATCTGAGATATTTTGGAGCTAATACATACAATCAGTTCTCTACTGTACCTTTTATGATTGGCTACCGGCACAGCTCGTTTGGCTACAATCAGTTCAGGTGGGACCGCAAGATAGAGCCGGTAAGATACGAGAAGGCCAAACTCCAGTATCTCTACAATACCGAGCTTATCTCTATACAGGCTGTCGGCTACTTCTTTCAGCTGGCATTGGCGCAGGCTCAGTACAGCAACGCCGTAATCCAGAAAAACAAGTGTGACTCGCTGTATGAAATGGGCCGGCTGAAGTTTAATATAGCCTCGATTACAAAGGCCGATCTCCAAACTCTGGAGCTCGACGTGCTGAATGCCCGTAATGCCATATCAACAGCCGAGGTGGAGGTGGGCCGCAGTATGCTCAGGCTCACATCCTTTCTTGGCATGGACCGTGGTACTGAGCTTCGGCTGATACTTCCCGACAATCCGGATAGTGTTAGGATAGATATTCGGAAAGCCATTGATTTGATGCACGCCAACAGCTATATGATAGCCGACAAGCAGCAGAGCGTGATGGAGGCCGAGATGAATCTCGACAGAATCCGCAAATCCAACCGCGTGCAGGCCAGCATATCGGCCAGTGTGGGCTACAATCAGGAGGCGCAGAAAATTGCCGACGCATACAGGGATCCCATGAGGCGCGATGTGGTGGCTGTATCGGTATCAGTACCTCTACTCGACTGGGGAGTGCGCCGTGGACAGAGAAACCAGGCCGCCAGCAGTCTCGATATCGCCAAGATAGAGCAGGAGCAGACTATCGACGAGCTGGAGCAGGATGTCATCAATCTGGTAGGCGAGCTCAGTATCAGGTATGCCTTGCTCGGCAGCGCGGCCGAATCGCTTGATCTGGCCAAGGAAGTGTATGAGCAGAATGTATCAAATTTCCAGAAAGGAACCTGCGATATTACAACTCTTTCGGCATCGCAGACAAGGCTTCTTCAGGCCCAGAACCAATACATAATTTCGATGCGCGATTATTGGAACTGCTATTATGAGATCCGCTCGCAGACACTCTATGATTTTGCCTCGGGAAAATCGCTCTCCGAGGAATTTGAGGATAGAAACAATCAATAGTAAAAGAATCAAATGAAAACCATCGTTGCCGCTATATGTCTCACTCTCATAGGTTTCGCGTTTTTGCCGCTGTTGACTGTCAAGTTGTCGCCCGGCGAGAAGATGCCGTCTCTCAATGTGTATTTCAGTATGGGTGGCGCTACATCCAAGGTTGTGGAATCGGAGGTTACATGCCGGCTGGAGGCTATGTTTGCACGCATGAGCGGTGTGGAGGATATTTCGTCGACATCGCGCAATGGCAGCGGAAATATTACCATAAAATTCAACAAGCATGTGGATATCGATGCCGCCAGATTCGAGGCGAGCACGCTTGTGCGTCAGCTCTGGCAGGACCTCCCCGAGGGCACGGGCTATCCTGTGGTTTCGTCGGTAAGCTCCGGCGGCGATGATGACGAACGCTCTTTTATGGCTTTCACGATAAACGCTATCGAGGATTCCCGGAGTATCTACAACAACGCCGAGAAGGTTTTCAAGGCCGGATTCAGCGAGTTGGGCGGTATCAGCGCTGTGGATATCTACGGTGCCGACAATATGGAATGGAATCTGGAGTATGATTATCAGCAGCTGTCAAGCCTTGGTATTTCAGTGTCGGATATCCGCAACGCCATCAGCTGCTACCGCGACAGGCAGAATATCGGCACGTATGTTGTGGAGGCCGGCAATGCGGATTCTGCGTTTTCGCTGTCGGATATATACGTATCAGCTGCCAACTCCCAGCTGATACCGCTCAGCAGTCTGGCCCGTATGAGCTATGGCCGCAGGCGTCCGTGGAGCATTATGCGCATCAATGGCCTGAATTCTATATATATGGAGCTGAAGGCGAGCAACAATGCCAATCAGCTGGAACTTCAGAAACTTGTGATGCAGAAGATATCGCAGCTGAAGCCCCAGCTTCCGTATGGCTATGAGGTTCATAAGATATACGATGCAACCGAGCATATCACCGACGAACTCAATAAGATATATTTCCGCTCGTCTGTCACAGTGGCTATTCTGCTTGTTTTCGTGTTCCTTACAACATTCAGCTGGAGGCAGCTGATAGTAGTGGTTGGCAGTCTGATATGCAATCTCGCTGTTGCTTTTGCTGTCTATTATCTTTTGGATGTGGAGCTGCAGCTGTATTCGCTGGCCGCTATCACAATATCGCTCAATCTGATGATAGACAATACTATAATTATGACCGACCATTGGCGGAGATGCCGTAATCTGGATGCGGTTCTCCCCATCGTGGCGGCTACTCTCACCACTATTGGCGCGCTGTCGGTGGTATTTTTCCTGGACGACAGGCTCCGCCTGAATCTCTTCGATTTTGCGCTAGTGATGATTGTAAATCTCCTGCTTTCGGTGTTTACGGCACTATGGCTTGTGCCGGCTATCCTCAGCTTTCAGAAGGATAATCCTGTAAAGTCGCTGTCGGCCAAAAGGTTGAGGCTGGCCGCGCATATTAATGGTTTTTATCGGAAGGTGGTTGTCTGTAGCGTAAGGTGGCGCTGGATGGCGTATGTCTTGTTGATTGTATCTTTTGGCGGAAGTCTCAAGCTCTTTGTCGACAAGGTGGTGAGTGGCAGCTATTGGAAGATGAGCAATGAGGTTGTATTGTCGGTGTATGCCACTCTGCCGTACGGATCCACTATCGACCAGATGGATTTCCTGATGCGCAGGATGGAATCGTATATCAGTCAGTTTCCTGAAGTCCGCCAGTTCAAGACCAATCTGTCGGCCACTACGGGATATATCGAGATACGTTTTGCCAAGGAGGCAGAGCATGGATCGTTTCCGTATCAGCTGAAATCCAATATCATAGGCAAGGGACTTCAGCTTGGAGGCGGAAGCTGGAGCGTGTGGGGGCTTCAGGACAATGGCTTCAGCAACAATACTACCGAGACTGTGGGATCGTATAAGCTTGATATTTCGGGCTACAACTACGAGACGCTTCTGCAATGGAGCGACAGTATCCGCAATCATCTGCTGTCGTATATGCGCATCAAGGAGGTTAGCATCAACGCCCGCGAGATGCGTTACAAGGACGATTATGTGGAATACCGGCTGCAGCCCAACAAGGATTTTATGGCTCAGCAGAATCTTAAGGCCAGTGATCTCTTTTATGTGTTGCCGCAGATTTTTGTGTCGGATAATCAATGCGGTGTAATCTGGAACGGCAACTGTCCCGAGGTAATCATGCTGAGGACCTCGCAGTCGCAGGAATACGATATATGGTCGCTGCTGAACCGCCCTGTGGAGATAGAGGGGCGGATATTCAAACTGTATCAGCTATGCACATTCGAGAAACTGCAGGCCCCCAGCGAGATTGTGAAACAGAATCAGCAGTACAAGCTCTGCATCCAGTACGAATACATAGGCTCCAACTCATTGGGCAACAAGATTCTTATGGAGACTGATTCTATATACAGCTCGCGTCTGCCGATAGGCTATAATCTTGAGGCTGGTTATAATTATGGCTCGTGGAGTCAGGAGGATTCCAGTCAGTATTGGCTTCTCGGGCTGGTGCTGCTGATAATATTTTTCACTACATCAATTCTTTTCAATTCGCTGAAACTGCCATTTGTGATAATACTCACAATCCCGGTCTCGTATGTCGGTTTGTTCCTGACGTTCTACCTCTTTGGATTGAATTTCGATCAGGGTGGATTTGCCGCGCTTATACTTCTTTGCGGTATTACGGTGAATGCAAGTATCTATATTGTAAATGAATATAGAAAGTATTGCCGTCGTTATACTCCGCAGGCATCTTATCTAAAAGCCTTCAATACCAAGATAATTCCAGTAATGCTCACCATACTGAGCACAATACTCGGATTTGTCCCGTTTATGATGGGCGATATCCGCGAGGCGTTCTGGTTTCCCCTCGCCGCCGGCACGGTGGGTGGCCTTGTGATGTCCATTGTGGGTATCTGGCTCTTCCTGCCGGCGTTTCTGATGAGGCGGAAATCCTAATCTATTGCCTTCAGCTGGTCGCTGTTTCCGCCGCTGTTGTCTTTGGGGGCTATCTTGTACATGTAATAGGCTATGCCTACGCCGGCTATGAGGCCGAAGAGGTGGCCCTCCCAGGATACAAACGGATTGACTGGCAGCACGCCGAACAGCACTGTGCCTCCGTACATCAGGAGTATCACTACGGCTATGGCCAATGACTTGAAATTGAACTTGAAGATGCCTGCCGAAATCAGGAATCCTATCAGCGAGAATATTACTCCCGATACGCCCACATGCATGGCCGGGCGGCCCAGCAGCCATACCAGTGAGCCTCCTATTGCGGCCGATCCTGCCCATACCTTTACGGCCTCGTCGTTGTAGAACTTGAAAAGTACGAATGTGAGGATGAAGATTGCACTCGTGTTGGAGATTATGTGCAGGAATCCGTGGTGAATGAATGGGGCAAACACTATGCCCTTGAGACCGCTGAGCGATCTCGGCTCTATGCCCCAGGATGTGAATTCGCCGGGCAGTACGAGGTCGAGCAGATAGCTCACCCACATGATACCGGCTATTGCAGCTGATACTATTAATGCGTTTTTCATAGGTAATGATATTTTAATTGTTAATATTAATCCAGCATTATGAATGCGGCCCAGTGCGACGGGTTTACGCCATTGTGGGCGCGGAGGTCGCGCTGCGAGTTCAGGAATGCCTCGTGCTTGCTGTAGCCCTCTTTCATGTATTTGTAGAAGTTGGACATCAGCAGGCGTGTGGCATAGTCGTTTACGGGCCATAGCGACATTATTATTGTATTGGCTCCGGCCTTCTTGAATCCGCGCTGCAGTCCGTATACGCCATCGTCGGTAATCTTGCCGAGGGCTGTCTCGCACGCCGACAGCACCACCATGTCGGTCTGCCGGAAGTCGAGGTATGATATTTCCCTGGCTGTGAGTATTCCGTCGTCCACTCCTTCGGGCACGTTGAGTATGTTGTTGCATCCGCTCATCAGCAGGCCCGACAGCAGGAGGTTGTTGTCGCCGGAGAGTTTTCCGCCGTCGTCGTCTATGTAGAATCCGTGGGTGGCTACGTGTATTATTCTGAGGTTCTGACCCGATAGGTTCTTGAACGATTCCTCGTTGGCCTTCTGTCCGGTGTAGTAATCCACCGAGTATTTCGATTCGTTCATGTATTCGTATATTGCTTTCGATTCCTTCTCGGTGCCGGGCAGGTAGTTGGCCTTTACGCCGCCGGTTTTGCTGAACAGGCTGCGCAGATAATTGTGGTTGGCTCCGCGCTGTGCGTATTGCCTGCTCTCCGAT
>JAZUEG010000379.1:0-4466 GCA_045640025.1 Bacteroidales bacterium | reverse complement strand
CATTCAGGTTGCGGGCAGTGGCGCCGTGCAGCCATGTGGAGCTTATCTGCATTGAGTTGTTGTCGTTGGTGAGCACATCCTTGTTGAATGTGGTGTTTATCTTCAGTCGGTTTGGCAATACATTCTCTATCCGCAGGTTCTTGTAGAAGTGTGCGGTTCCGCAGGTTACGGTGGCCTCATAGTTGCCGGCTATGGCCTCGCCGTCGGTCTTGAAGTTGAAGACGTAGAAATTGCTGTTCTGCTTGTTCTGTGTCTCCTTGTAGATCTGCTGCGAAACCGGGTTGCGTACCTCCAGTGTTATCGGGTATCCGCTGGGCAATGGATTCTTGAGGTCCTCGTTGAGCACAAAACTCAGGTGGATGCTGTCGCCGGGGCGCCATACACCGCGCTCGCCGTAGATGTAGCCCTTCAGTCCGTTCTGAACCTTAGCGCCTGATATGTCGAATTTGCTCATGCTCAGGCTGTTGGCGTCCTGAAGTTTCAGATAGTTGAATTCATTGTCGCGCTTGGCCACCACTATGAAGCCCTTGGGCTGGGGACCAAAATCCACGCATCCTTCCTGGTTGGTGTTTTTGGCAGCTAATAGCTGTTGCTGATATCCGTACAGCTCCACAGTAACATTCAGCAGCGGCGAAGCGGTCTTGAGGTCGGTGGCGAATACCTTGAGCGATTCGTCGGCGCCCTTCTTGGCTATGAGGCCGATGTTGCTGGCCAGGATGTTCTGATCGAGGAACTTGTCGCTCTGATAGTACATCTTGTAGCATGGATTGTCGGAGTTTCGCCAGTTGTATCCTGCCGATTCGTAATAGTCGAAGTCGAGCGATTCGTAATATCCTTTCCAGTTGTCGAAATCGCTGATGTCGATGTCCTTTTCCATCGAGATGTCGTCGCCGCCGTTGCAGCTGTCGCAGTCGAACACGGCGTGCGATTTTCTGAAAGCGATTCTTATGTTGTAGATGGAGCCTGGCTCAGGCTTTATAAGTCTCGACAGCTCCAGGTAATAGCGTTTCCATTCGGTAACGTCCTCGCTCTCGCGGTCGTTGATGTGGATGGTCTTGCGGAATACCGGCACGCCGGTCTTGTGGAGATTGTCGGAATTGTAGTAATTCGAGAAGTCGCGGATATATTGCAGTGTGTTCTGCTCCAGCACCTTTATAATAGTGACATCCACGGCGGTCAGGTTGATGGCCTCGAATGGGTATACGAGACCGTTTTCGCCGTCGGGGAGTATCAGTCCGGTTTTCACGCTTTTCAGCTGAGGCTTCTGCATCTCGTAGCTTATCTCAAACGATTTGCTCTCGTCGAGCTTGTAGCCCAGCACGTTCTGTATTCCGGCCGATAGGAAAATATTGGCCTTGCCGTTGCGGTGCGATGCCGGGTATAGGTTTATGCAGTTGTCGCTGGTCTCTATAGTGTAGTCGCTCTCGCCGGCCACTGCATAGTCGTCGCCCACGGTCACCAGTCCGTCGAGGTTCTGGTTTTCCTTCAGCGGGTCGGTAAACTGGATTCTGATGTGCTGGCTTGGAGTGTTGAGTATCTTTATCGAGCTTACGGCAAACTCGTTGATGGGCGGAATGGTGAGTTTTTTCTCGCCCTTGGTTTCCGAACCTATTATCTGGCCGTTGTACTTGATAACGAGGGTTCTTGGCTCGTCGGTGCGCTCTATGCTGTCGATGCTGAAATTGAAGATGTCGCCCAGCTCGGTCTCGCGCCACTTGATGGCACATTCTTTTTTGCCTATGGTAGCTGATACGCTTCTTTTTACACCCTCTATCGATTCGATATCAGCTGTCTTTACCGAACCCGATATCTGCTGGTATTTCAGAGTCTTGCGGTCGGTGGTGGTCTGCTCGTCGATGTTTACCTTCAGGTCCTGTGCTATCACCTGAACCGGGAAAACGAGTCTCTTGATGCTGCGTTTTACGTCGGCTATCTTGTAGAGGCGGAATTTCACGATGTATTTCTTTCCGCTGGTAAACGGCCTCTCGGGAGTAAACTCGATTGTCCTCTCGTCGGCAAACTTGGTGGTACCCTTGATGCTTGGATATATCGTTATCAGCTCGCTGGCGTCTATCTTGTTGCGGTCTATGCTGTCGGCTATGGAGCTGTTGAGCACCACCTTTATAGTGGAGCCCTTGCTTATGGGGCCCTCGGTATATGCCGATATGTAGCCTGCAAACTCGGGATTGTTGCAGTTTTCCTTGGGCGTGTGCGATACTATCATCATCACCACTATCAGGATGATGGCCGCCGCCGCGGATGCTATGGTTATCTTCTTCTTCATATTAGTTATGTATTTCGGTTTTTTATTATCTGTATATTAGCTGATACAGAATTATTTGCCATTAGCTGCACCCTGCCTTATGAGGCCCTGCAGCTCTCCGTATGCAAATGCCGCCTGAAGCTCGCCCACGGCGTATGGTCCTACCTCCTCGCACTGGTATACGAATGTGATGCTGTCGCGTCCCATTACGAAGTTTTCTGGCACGTATGGCTCAAAGATGTCGAAGATGCCCTCCCTGTCGGTGAGCTCCTCCACGCTGGCGCATCCGTGGTTTTGCGCTATCCTGAGTGCAATACGCTGGGCAAGAGCGTCTTCCATGCCATTAGCTGCTATATCCGAAACCTTGAACATACGGCCGTTCTTGGGGTCGAAGTTCAGGTAAAACGAGTTTTGCGATCCGTGTGCACCGCCCAGGTAGGCCGCGTAGCTCACGCAGTAATTTATGATGCTGTCGAGGCCGGTGGAGTAGGAGCTCTCCACTCCAAAATAGCAGTGGCTCATGGCCTCCAGGTCGCCCTGGCCGTCCTTTATTATTTCCTTTACATCCTTCTTGAAGTCCTTGATGTGGTTTTTCACCACTATCTTGATGGCCTTGGGCACAGTCTTGTGCTCGCCGCGCCTTAGCTCCTTGTCCAGGAAGATTCCGCACTTGAGTATCGAGTCGTTTATGATGTGGGCGTTGGGTCCCTTGGCGTGGTGCAGCGAGATGCTTATCTGGCACTTGGGACTTGTGGTGTCCTTGGCGTTGTAATATGCCACGGTGTCGAATTTCTCGCAGTCAAAAGTGAGCACGTCGGCCTGCTTGTCGGCCTTTTTTGAGTTTTGGCAGCTGATACACAATAATGTAGCCACCGCCATAATGATAGATGAAAAAAGTTTTCTCATTTGAATGTAGGATTATTAAATTATTTCTGTGGGTAAAGATAAAAAATTTTTTGCTGAGGTGATGAAAAAAAATTATAAATTTTTTAACTATTTTTAATGGGAAATTTGATTTTATTGTTTAATTTTGCATCCTGAATTGTATCTTGAAAAGGATAAACACTGCATTAGATGAACAGAAGTATAATAAAAATAGTTGTGGCACTGATAGTTGTATCGGCACTGACTGGCTGCAGTCATTTCTCGAAGCTCCTGAAGGGCAACGACTATGAGCTGAAATATACCAAGGCGTTTGAGTATTACGATGCCAAGAAATACGACAAGGCACTCCAGCTTTTCGAGCAGATAACCCCTATCTACAGGGGCCTCGACAAGGGAGAGAAGGTGATGTATTACTATACGATGTGCAATTACCTCGTAAAAGACTATTACTCTGCGGGTTATTATTTCAGGAAATTTGCCCAGACATATCCCCACAGCCCCTACAACGAGGAGGCTATGTACATGGGTGCATACTGCTACTATCTCGATTCGCCCAAGCCATCGCTCGATCAGGAGAGCACCAACCAGGCCATACAGGAGTTCGAGATGTTTCTGAGCAAGTATCCCAACACCAGCAAGAAGGACACCTGCAACATGCTGCTCGACGAGCTGAGGCTTAAGCTCCAGACCAAGTCGTACGACAACGCATTCCTGTATTACAACCTCGGATACCTGAAGGCCGCATCGATAGCCCTGCGCAACAGCCTCGACGACTATCCCGACTCGCCATACAGGGAGAGCATACTCTACTACGTGGCCAAGGCCACATTCATGTATGCCGAGCAGAGCGTGGACGCCAAGCAGTTTGAGCGCTATCAGGACGCCCACACCAACATAAACGCTTACCTGAAGGCTTATCCCAACGGCAAGCACATCAAGGATATCAGGAAGATGAGGGAATCATCCGACGAGTATATCCGCCAGCACACATTAGCAAATTAAAACATTATTATAATACCATGGATTACAAAAAGAATAATGCACCTACCTCTGTTATCACACGCGACTGCGGTGAGTTGGAGTCAAAAACCGGCAACCTCTACGAGACTGTAGTAGTAGCCTCAAGACGCGCCAATCAGATCGGAGTAGCCCTCAAGAACGAGCTCACCAAGAAGTTGGAGGAGTTTGCCCCATACACCGACAATCTTGAGGAGATTTTCGAGAACCGCGAGCAGATAGAGATCTCCAAGTATTACGAGCGTCTCCCCAAGCCAGTGCTTCTCGCACTGCAGGAGATACTGGAGGAGAGGGTAAACTT
>JAZUEG010000378.1:0-2719 GCA_045640025.1 Bacteroidales bacterium | reverse complement strand
CTCGTATTCCACCACGCGCTCGGTCTCGCGGTTGTTGGTTACAAAATCGGCGAGGCTCTCGTTGTGGTAGTGGTACTTGAGCTGGAGGTATGCCTCCTTGGATTCCGGGGTCTCCTGCTGACTGGATATGTACTGGTCCTTGGCGTTGTTGGCGCTCTTGAACTCCTGGATGTAGTAGCTCCTGAGCCGTGCGAAATAGTCCTTGACCTGTGCCAATACCTCGCTGGTAATGGCGGCGCGGGTTACATCCTCCACATTGAACGACGGGGCCACTGTAGGATTGTCCTCCATCTCCTGTTTTATCTCGTTGCGGATGGTGAGGAGATCGCTGTCGATGGATTCGAATTTCGACGAGTCGCTTATGTTGCGCTCGTATGAGTTTATCTTGTTGTCGAGCAGGGTGAGCCAGAAGTCGCGCTTCATGAGTGCGTTCTGCATCTGCTTCTCATACTCGTAGATGGGGCGCTCGTATGAGTTGTTTACGAACTGTTCTACGGCCAGGCCCTCGTATGCCCAGCGGGCCACAAACACATCGCCGTACCAAGGCACCTCGCCCGGGCTCGATATGGTGGGGTTCAGCTTGTCGAAGCTTACGAGCACACCGGTGAGCATTATCTGCGGAATTATGAGGAAGGGTATCAGGATGTAGATCGTTACCGTGGTCTTGAAGGCATCGGAGATATTGAGTCCCATGATGTTGGCATTAACCCATACGGCAAAAAGCATCAGCCAGTATTTCATGTACTGATCGTGGATTTCGAGTATGGTATTGCCTATGAGCACGTATACGGCGGCCTGGAATGCCGACATGAAGAGCAGGATCGACAGCTTGGAGAACAGGTAGGCTCCCTTGCTGAGGTTCAGGAACTGTTCTCGTTTCCTGATGGTGCGGTCCTTGATGATTTCCTGCGCCGATACCGTAAGTCCCACAAAGAGACCTATGATTACCGACATGAAGAGGTAGACTGGTATGTTGCTGTTATTGAGCAATGTATATTCGCCCATGGCATCCTTCGACACACTCCTGTATTTGATGATGAAGGTGAGGATGAGGGCTATGAGCGGTGTCTCCAGCAGATTGATGAGCACATACTGCATGTTGCTGAACTTGCTGAGAACATCGCGCTTCATGAATATCATAAACTGGCCCCAGGCATCGGGGATGCTGAATCCCACCTTGGGCAGATGGCGCACAAGAACGGAATGTTTCTTGTCGCGGCTGGATTCCTTCACGAAATACTCGTTCCATTCCTGCGGAGTAATCTTTCGCTGCTGTGTTACATTGCCGTACTCATCTATCATACGGCTCTCCACGATATTGAAAATCTGTTCGGAGTTCACATTACCGCAGCGCGGACACTCCGAATCGTTCCAGTTGGCCTGGCGGATCTTGCTCTTGAAATATGTGATACTCTCCACGGGGTCGCCCTTGTAGATAAGGTATCCGCCGGTATCGAGTATGATGAGCGAATCGAACATCTTGAAAATCTCGCTCGACGGCTGATGGATAACCACGAAAACGAGTTTTCCCTTGATAGTGAGCTCCTTGAGGAGGTCGAGGATATTCTCGGAATCTCTCGACGACAGGCCCGATGTGGGCTCATCGAGAAAGAGGATCGACGGCTCACGTATCAGCTCAAGTGCTATATTCAAACGCTTGCGCTGACCGCCGGAGATTCTCTTATTGAGCGGATTGCCCACCACCATATTGCGTATCTCATAGAGTCCCAGGCTCTTGAGCATCTTGAGCACAGTACGGTAGAGCTGTACGCGTGTGTAATTGCTGAAACACTGCTTGGCGCTGTAATAGAGGTTCTGGAATACGGTGAGCTCCTCTATCAGGAGGTCGTCCTGCGATACGTAGCCTATCAGGCCGTCGAGCTCGCCCTCGTTGTGATGGAGGTCTACACCATTGATCCATACGTGACCGCCCGATGGAGCCTGGTTGCCGTTCAGCACGCTCAAGAGAGTGGTCTTGCCGGCTCCGGATGCGCCCATTATGCCCACAAGCTTTCCGCTCTTTTCCATGAAACTCATGTTGTGGAGGCCTGTGGCGCCGTTCGGGAACTTGTATTCGAGCTTATCCACCTCAAACACAATTCTCGACTTTGATTTGTCGAAATTGAAGGTGCTGATGATGTCGCTGTAATAGATGGCCTTCTTGATTCTGGGGCCACGCAGCGACGCACCCGGTGATATCACGTGCACACGGTCGGGATTCAGCATCTGGCCGTTCATCGTGATCTCTTCCTCGCCCTGAAACATGAAGAGGTGCATGTTTACCGATGGAATCAGGAAGAATAGAATCTGTCCCTTGAGATTCTCGCTGTATATGTGCTTAATCTTGTCGTGATGGAAACCATAATCATTATCTACCAACAATATACGCTCGCTATCGGGCACAATGGTCTCCGATAGGAACATAAACTCCATGAGGCTCTTGAACTCATCGGCAGGGAAATTGAAATTGATGGATATAGTCTCCACAAAATCCATCTGCACCTGCGACACACCGTCAGGATTGTCGCTCTTGATAAACTCGAGCATCCTTATCAGCAGAAACACCTTCTGACGCTGCACCAACTCCTTGTTGATGGCATCGCAGATTACGAGAACCTTGGTACTGCTGGCAGATAGCACCTTGCGCTTCTTGCCATTGGCACTGGTTCGTGACTTCAGCTGATCGCACAGCGACTTGTAGAGATTCATGTACTCGTCC
>JAZUEG010000377.1:0-6495 GCA_045640025.1 Bacteroidales bacterium | reverse complement strand
TGTGCTTACAGCGTTCCTCCTTGGATTGCTTACAGCGCTGAGCCCTTGTCCGCTGGCCACCAACATTACGGCTATCGGCTTCATCTCCAAGGGAATGCAAAACCGCAAGCGAGTGCTCTGGAGCGGAATCCTGTATGCCGTTGGTCGCATTCTGTCATACTCGGTGCTTGGTGCGGTGCTCATATACATAATACGTACGGGAGCTGATACTTTCGACCTCCAGCAGACAATCAGCGACTGGGGCGAGGTTGTAATCGGCCCTGCGCTCATCCTCATTGGCGTGCTGATGATACTTGGCGAGTTCATAAATCTCGGAGGCAAGTTCGGCTTCAAGGGTGGCGAGCGTGCGGAAAAGCTGAGCGGTCCATTGGGAGCCTTCGTCCTTGGCATCCTCTTCGCCCTTGCATTCTGTCCATCAAGCGGATTGTTCTATTTCGGAATGCTGATACCAATGTCGGCCACAGCCGGCGGCGGATACCTGTTGCCGGTGGTTTACGCCATTGCCACGGCCCTGCCAGTGCTGATAGTGGCTTGGATACTGGCATTCAGCATTCAGTCGCTCAGCAAGTTTATGGGACAAGTCGCAACTTTCCAGCAATGGTTCAACAGGATAGTGGCAGTAATCTTCGTGTTGGTTGGCATCTACTATTGTTACACATTCTTTATCGCATAAAAAAATGAATAGAATTCTTATACTCTGCACCGGCAACAGTTGCCGCAGTCAGATGGCAATGGGCTTCTTGCGCTCGTTCGACAAAAACATAGAGGTACAGTCGGCAGGCACAAAACCCGTAGCCGAAGTAAACCCTTTTGCCGTAAAGGCAATGGATGAAATCGGCATCAGCCTTAAAGACGAAACTCCCAAGAGCGTGGAACAGTTTCTGAATAATGAGTGGGATTTCGTAATCACCGTATGCGGAGGCGCCAACGAATCGTGTCTCGCGTTCACAGGCAAGGTGGGCAAACGTATGCACATAGGTTTCGACGACCCGGCATCAGCTACGGGAACCGATGAGGAGATTATGGCAGAATTCCGCCGCATCCGTGACGAGATAAAGAAACAGATGCAGACTTTCTACCTCGTGGAAGTAAGAGGCCTGCACCTGCCAAAATGCTGTTGCTGTGGCGATTAATCGAAACTAATCAAGACTATCGTATGAAAACATTCCCTGCAAACCTTCCTTATCTTCGGCATCGCCTACGGATGGGCCAAGGCGTGGAAACTGCCTCACAACGTGGCATCTCCAGCCGGTATGATTGGTGCAAGCAATTTCTTTGAACTTGCTGTAGCTGTGGCAGTTTCGCTCTTTGGTCTCTCCTCGGGGGCAGCACTCGCTACTGTCGTTGGTGTACTTGTCGAAGTGCCTGTAATGCTCTGCCTCGTAAAGATTGCGAACAATACAAGAGGCTGGTTTTCAGAGTAATCCTTATAACCTAATGATTGTAAATTGATAAATAGTAAATGTAATTATGATTCAGACATTTGCCGACTGGCTTATCTACAACATTATAGGATTGGACGCAAGCTCGCGTCTTGGCGAGGCGGTCAACTTCTTCGTATATGACTCGCTCAAGATTGTGCTGTTGCTCTTTGCCATCAGCATCGTGATGGGAATCGTAAACGCGTATTTCCCCATCGATCGATTGCGCAACTATCTGAGCACTCACAAAATGTACGGTTTCCAATATCTGATAGCCAGCATATTCGGAGCCATTACGCCATTCTGTTCCTGCTCCAGCATTCCGCTGTTCATCGGGTTCGTGAAGGGCGGAATTCCACTCGGCGTCACCTTCGCCTTCCTCATTACCTCGCCATTGGTAAACGAGGTAGCCGTGGCAATGTTCCTCGGCACGTTTGGAATTAAAGTGACAGCCATATATGTAGTCTGTGGCGTGCTGATAGGTGCGATAGGCGGTTTTATATTAGGCAAGATGAAGCTCGACCGCTATCTCTCGCCTTGGATTATCCAAATGCAGCAGATGCAGATGCAGGCCGACGAAGAATTTGAGGCTGAGCACGTTCCGTTTATGAAACGTCTGCCAGCCATTGCAAAAGAGGCTCTCGGCATTGTCCGTGGAGTAATCATTTACGTACTTATCGGCATCGCCATCGGAGCCGGCATCCACGGTTACGTGCCAGAGGATTTCTTTGCCGAATTTATGCAGAAGGCAGGCATTTTCGGAGTTCCAGCCAGCGTGCTGATAGCAGTGCCAATGTACGCCAACGCGGCCGGCATAGTTCCAGTGGTGGAGGTTTTTGTAGCTAAAGGCATCCCACTCGGCACAGCTCTTTCATTTATGATGGCCGTGGTGGGTCTCTCCCTGCCCGAGGCCACAATGCTCAAGAAGGTGATGACCTGGAAACTGATTGGCATTTTCTTCGGCACGGTTGCATTGATGATAATGCTGCTCGGCTGGACGTTTAATGTAATATTGTAAAAAAAACAGTATCAGAATCTTAATCCCATATCCTCCATAGACAATCCCATTACCCTGATATCCTTGCCCTTGAATGCCTGACGCTGCATTACAGCCACTTTCTCACGAAGGCGAGCCTCGTTGTAGCGTTGGGCATTTCGTTTTATCTCGTAGGTTAGACGTGGCAGGGTCGAGACGTGGCAAAGACGCATCTCTACAGCACATAATAAAAAGGCGTTCGGCAAATGATTTGCTGAATGCCTTTTTTTGTGTGGATATACCAGCAAAAATCTTGTTTTTGTCTTTTTATTTTAATATATTTGCTGATTTTACCTATAAAGAAAAACAAAGAACAAAATGGATTTAAGCGATATAAAACCAAAGATAGATTCCATCTGGGATGTTTTCTGGACGGGAGGAATCACCAACAGCATCACCATTGCCGAGCAGATGACTTATCTGCTTTTCATGAAGATGCTCGACGACGCGCAGATAAAGCGTGAGGCCGCGGCCATGGTGATTGGTGCGCCAGTCAGCAATCCTACCTTCCCTTCCGGCGAGAAATGGAAGAATCCTGATACCGACGAGGAAGTTGATTATCAGCTTCTCCGCTGGAAAAATTTTATCCACCTCGATAAGTGGATTGATTCAAGGAAGAAGGAGAAAACCCTTGCCGAGTTTATCAAGGAGAATGTTTTTGTATTCATCAAGAATCTCAGTCAGGACGGCGAGACCGCTTATTCCAAGTTTATGGGCAATGCGTCGTTCCTGGTTGATAATAACCGTATCCTTCTGAAAGTTGTAAAGGAAATCGACGAGCTAGACCTCAACAACAAGGACATTATGGGCGATTTCTACGAGTATATCCTCAACAAGATGGCGGCCAGTGGCAACAATGGACAGTTCCGCACGCCACGTCAGATTATCGACATGATGGTGAGGATGATGCAGCCCAAGATCGATGACACCATCTGCGACCCTGCAATGGGAAGCGCGGGCTTCATCGTTGGATGCGCCAAGTACGTGAAGGAAAACTACAAATCAGAGATTAAGAAAAAGGAGAACGCCGACCATTACAAGAATCTGATGTTCAATGGTTTTGATACCGACCAGACAATGCTGAGAATCGGAACCATGAACCTGATGCTCCATGATGTGGATAATCCAACAATCAAGAATCACGACTCGCTTTCCGACGAGAACAAGATCGACAGCCAGTATTCGCTGATAATGGCCAATCCGCCTTTCACCGGAAGTATCGACAACGAGGCTGTATCGAAATCGCTTCTTGATATCACCAAAACCAAGAAGACCGAGCTTTTATTTGTTGCGCTCTTTATCAGAATGCTGAAAAACGGCGGACGATGCGCGTCCATCGTTCCCGATGGTGTGCTCTTCGGCAACAGCACAGGCCACAAGGCTATCAGAAAGCAGCTTGTAGATAATCACCAGTTGCAGGCCGTAATATCGATGCCGTCAGGAATTTTCCAGCCTTACAGCGGTGTAAGCACTGCCATAATTATTTTCACCAAGACAGGCAACGGCGGCACAGGCAAGGTCTGGTTTTATGATATGAAATCTGACGGCCGCTCTCTTGACCAGAAGCGCACTTTGATAGATGAGAATGGCGGCGACATTCCAGATATCGTAAACCGTTTCCACAATCTTGAGGCTGAGGCTTCTCGCTCCAGGAAAGAGCAGTCGTTTCTGGTGGATGTGGATGAGATCCGCAAAAACGACTACGACCTCTCCATCAACAAATACAAGGAGGTGGAGCGCGTGAAGGTGGAATACGAGAGTCCCGAGGTGGTGATGAGCCGAATCTCGGAGCTTCAGAACGCAATCAATTCAGGCATAGAGGAATACAAGCAAAAGTATATGTAAGCCTATGAGAAACTTCGACTTTTTATCTGACTTTCCAACGCTGAAAAACCTGCACGACAACTGCATTGCGTGCGAGATAAATCAGCAGTGCGACCCTTCGATAAGTGCGTTTTATGCAAGGCGCGCCCTCGAATGGCTGGTCAAGTCCATTATGTATATGAAGAATGCCCTCAATGAGAGGGACAGCCTCAACGATATGATGTACAGCGAGGCTTTTACCGAATTTGTTGACAACGAATCGGTTAGGGGGCATTGTCACTATATCAGAAAGACAGGAAACGCCGCCGCGCACAATGGTCAGGTTACCAAGTCGATGTCGTTCTTTACGGTGATAAATCTCTACGAGTTTGTAGGATTCACCTTGATGAAACTCGGTCAGATAAAAAGTCTCCCGAGATTCAATGAGAAACTTCTTTCAAGCAAGCCTCAGCCTTTTATCCAGCCTGACAGCGCACCTATAAGTGCTCAGAATACAGCGGGATGGGACAATTCACACGCCATTAGCTACAAAAAAAATACAACGCCGCCGGCCGCCAATATCTCTGAGGCGGAAACCCGCAAGGCTTATATCGACCTGATGCTGAGTGAGGCCGGGTGGACATTTGCCGACAATGACGGCGACATTCTGCCGGGAAAGGCCTGCCGCGAGGTTGAGGTCTCAGGAATGCCAAGCCGAAGCGGTATCGGATACGCCGACTATGTGCTTTTCGGCAACGACGGCGCGCCATTAGCTGTGATAGAAGCCAAGAAAACCACCGTGGATCCCAATGTGGGAAAGCAACAGGCCAAGCTCTATGCTGATTGTCTTCAGCAGAAATACGGTGTGCGTCCCGTGGTGTATATCAGCAATGGTTTCGAGACCTATTTCGTTGACGGACTGGGATATCCGCAGCGCAGGATTTACGCATTCCATTCCATAAAGGACCTCGAGGCGATTAAGTTCAAGAGTCAATATGCCGACAGCAACAGTGCCAATGAGGACGCCGTTTTCCTGAAGATAAACAACGAGATATCTGACCGCTATTATCAGAAGACTGCCATAAAAGCGGTTTTTGAGCATTTCCACAGCAAGCACCGCAGGGCTCTGCTCGTGATGGCGACGGGAACGGGCAAGACACGTACCGCTATTTCTCTGGTGGACGTGATGATGAGGTTTGGACACGTGGAGAATGTGCTTTTCCTTGCTGACAGAACCGCCCTCGTGAATCAGGCTCACAAAAACTTCGTAAAACTACTGCCGAATGTAACTACCTGCAAACTAAGCGATAATACCGACAACGACAAGGATCTGAACGCCCGAATAATTTTCTCCACGTATCAGACAATGATAAACAATGTGGATACCGAGAAGAAGACTTTCTCGGTGGGAAGGTTCGATCTGATAATCATAGATGAGGCGCACCGCTCGGTTTTCGGAAAATACGGTGCCATTTTCCAGTATTTCGACAGTCTGCTCGTTGGCCTTACCGCGACTCCGCGCGAGGAGGTCGACAGATCAACTTACGAGCTTTTCGAGATGGAGGAAGGTGTTCCAAACTATGCCTACGAGCTCGACCAGGCAGTAAGCGACGGCTATCTTGTAAACTTCAAATCGTTCAGCAAGGGAACCGATTTCCTCGACAACGGCATTCGCTACGATGACCTCTCCGACGACGAGAAAGACCAATTGGAGCAGGTTTGGGAATATGAGTCGGACTCGCTGAATCCCGACGACTGGGAGCCTCGCGACATAGAGAGCAGCGAGATTTTCAAATATCTTTTCAACAAGCAGACAATAGACCTTGTGCTTCAGGACCTTATGGAAAACGGTCTGAAGGTGGAGAGCGGCGACAAGATTGGAAAGACGATAATTTTTGCCGCCAACCACAAGCACGCACAGCTTATTGTGGATAGGTTCAACGCCTTGTATCCAAATCTTGCGCAAAAAAACGGTCAATACGCTTTCTGTGAGCTGATTGACAACTATGTGAATTATTCTCAGGACCTTATCGACAAGTTCGAGATGAGGAGCTCAACTCCTCAGATTGCGGTTTCCGTTGATATGATGGATACCGGAATAGATGTGCCTGATGTGCTGAATCTCGTATTCTTCAAGAAGGTGAAGAGCAAGATAAAGTTCTGGCAGATGATAGGCCGAGGCACACGTCTGAGCGAGAACATCTTTGGATTAGGCAAGGACAAGGAGCGTTTTTA
>JAZUEG010000376.1:0-7263 GCA_045640025.1 Bacteroidales bacterium | reverse complement strand
AGGACGAGGGTAAGAAGAAGAAGTAATTTTTTCTAATTTCCGGTTCTCCGGCTAAAAATCTTTATAAGTCTTGAAATATCTTATCGTAGGACTCGGCAACATTGGGGCCGAGTACGAGAATACGAGACACAATATTGGTTTTATGGTGCTCGATGCCTTTGCTAAGGCGTCGGGCACTATTTTTAATTCCGACCGTCTCGCAAATGTGGCCACCACAAAGGTGCGCGGCCATCAGGTTTTCCTCGTGAAACCCACCACTTTTATGAACCTTTCCGGCAAGGCTGTCAGCTACTGGATGAAGCTTGAGAAGATTCCGCTGGAGAATGTGCTCGTAATCGTGGACGACCTTGCATTGCCATTCGGAGCCCTCCGCATGCGCGGCAACGGCAGCGAGGCTGGTCACAACGGCCTCCGCAATATTACCGAAGTGCTAGGCACTCAGCAGTATGCCCGTCTCCGATTCGGCATAGGCAACGATTACCCCAAGGGCCGTCAGGTGGATTTCGTGCTGGGTAAGTGGAGCGACGACGAGCTCAAGACCATCGAGGAGCGCACCGAGATTACCACAAAGGCCATCCAGAGCTTCATAATCGACGGCCTGCAGAGAGCCATGAACCATTATAACGGAAAATAATTTTTGAGTAGTTAGTAGTTAGTAGATAGTAGTTAGTGCTCTACTAATGACAACTACTAACTGCCAACCACTAACTACTAACTACTAACTACTAAAACCTCATGCGCGTTGATAAATTTCTTTTCTGTGTAAGATTGTTCAAGACCAGAACCCTTGCAGCTGATGCCTGCGGAAGGGGCAGGATTCTTGTGAACGGCGTGGCCGTAAAACCCAGTCGCGAGGTCAAGGAGGGCGACGAGGTTTCGGTTAAGTTCAATCCCGTTTTCCGCAGATACAAGATCCTCAATCTCCTGAAATCGCGTGTGGGCGCATCCAAGGTGCCCGATTATATTGTGGAGACCACTCCTCAGGACGAGCTCTTCAAGCTGAAGATGATGAACGAGCTTGCACACGTTTCGTTTGGAGTAAGGGACAGAGGCACAGGCCGTCCCACCAAGAAGGACCGCCGCGATATCGACCGCTATTACGGATCGGGCGATATGGATGATTTCGATATCGACGACCTCGATGATATGGACCTTGAGGGCTTCACCCCCGATTTCGACGACGAGGACTAATCTCTAATCTCTAATCTCTAATCTTTAATCTTTAATCTTTAATCTTTAATCTCTAATCTCTAATCTCTAATCTCTAATCTCTAATCTCTAATCTTTACACTTTAAACTTTACACTTCACACACCACCGTCATTCCGTTGGCCGGCGACGATGTTATCTCAATTGTTCCGTCCAGGCTCTTCACCCTTTCCTGTATGTTGCGGAGGCCTGATACCGGCTTGTCTTTTATTTTTTTCAGAGTTTCTTCCACATTGAATCCCACTCCGTTGTCATGGTAGGTCAACTGTACATTTGTATCAGCTGATACAAGGCTTATTGTTACCTCCGACGCGTGCGAATATTTGTATGCGTTGTTCATCAGCTCGCACGATATTCGGTAGAGGGCGGTCTTCTTTTCGTTGGATTCGTGTCCTGTGTACTTGTCGCTTACGAGAATCAGCCTTGTGGTCTTGTTGCTTGCAAACAGGCGGTTGTACTGATAGCTGAGGCTTTCTGCCAGGCCGAATTTGTTTATGAGGTCGGGCATCAGGTTGTTGGCTATGTTTTTGGCCTCCTGGGCAGTGTCGGTTATTATTTTCTGCATCTCGTTTAGCATACCGGTCTGCTCTGCCGGGCTCAGAATTCCCGATTTCAGTATGCTCAGATAGGTGGTAAGGCCGGTCAGGTATCCGCCCAGTCCGTCGTGGATGTCCTTGGCAAATCTCTTGCGCTCCTGCTCCTGAGTCTCGTTTATCGAGTCTATCAGCTCCTGCCTGCCGGCCTGTGCCATTATCCTGTTGTAGATTATTGGCGATAGGAAGTTTGCTATGTTTACCAGTTTCTGCTTGCTGCTCTCGGCGTATTCATTGTATTTGCTGGCGCAGGCTATTATTCCTATCACCTTGCCGGCGTATATTATAGGCACGGCTATCATGCAGTTGACCTCGGCGCTTGTAAAAAACAGCCGCGATACGTTGCTTTTCTGCACTACGGGCATTTTCCTTATAGCTGATAGCGCAATGTCGCCTATCTCCTCCATCGTGAATATGTAGCTCTGGTCTTTCTCTATGGTGCCGGAGTATAGCGATGGGCATATCAGTTTCTTGGAGTAGATGTTGGTGTCGTCGTTTATGTTGTCCATGTATCCTATGGCGCCGTATTCCATCGATACGTGCTTCATTATCTCCTCCAGGAGTTTTGGGTATACCTCGTCGCCGTTGTCGGTCAGGAAATACTGAGCTATTGTGTTGCGTATAGACAGCTCGTTTTGCGATGCTATGAGGCTCTGCTGGGTAATGGAGTGCCTGAAAAGCTCGTTTTTGAGCCTCTCGTTTGTCTTTTTGATGTTTAGGTGGGTCTTTACCCTCGCCATCAGCTCCGATATCAGGAATGGTTTCTTTATGTAGTCGGCGCCGCCGAGCTCAAAACCTCTCAGCAGGCTTGCCTCGTCGATTTTGGCGGTCAGGAATATTACTGGTATGTCCTTGAAACCGGCGTCTTCCTTTATGCGCCGGCATACCTCGTATCCGTCGGTTTTGGGCATCATGATATCCAGGAGTATCAGGTCGGTCTTGTTGGCGTTCAGATGCTGGAGCACCTTGTCGCCGTCGTTCTCGGTAAATACCTGATAATTCTCGTTGCTGCTCAGTATGTCTTTCAGCAGCAGCAGGTTGCTGAAACTGTCGTCTACTACAAGTATGTTGGATTTTTCCATGATGCTTGGTCTGTTTGGTTTTTTATTATATTAGCTAATGGCGTGATGCAAAGATAATAATAAATCCAAGAAAAGAAAGCTGAAAGCATATAAAAAAACAAGGGAGACTTTCTTGCGAAAATCTCCCTCCAAAAAAAATCTATTATCATGATCGAAAATGTAGCCCGATCAGGGCTCGAACCTGAACTCTTCTGATCCAGAGTCAGACGTGTTGCCAATTACACCATCAGGCTGTTAAGATCTTTTTGTGTGTCATTCTTTGTTTTTGACGATGCAAAGATATGACGGATTTTTGGTTTTGCAAAATCTTTTTTAAACTTTTTTCAAAATATTTTTCAATTGCTTGATTTTCGCAAAATTCCGAATCTATAAAACAGGAGTGCTTTTAGCTTTGTTTCAGCTGATAGCACTCCATATTTTGTTTTTACTGATGTATTATCTTACCACTTGCTCTCCTTGAGGGTTACGGTTCTGTTGAAAACAGGGTTTTCCGGTGTGGAATCCTTGTCGCAGCAGAAGTAGCCGATTCTCTCGAACTGGAACTTGTCCATAGGCTTGGCGTCCTTCAGTGAAGGCTCCACGTAGCAGGTCTTTACGATGTTGCTGTCCGGATTCATGTTCTCCAGGAAGTCGTGACCTTCCTCCACGTCCTCGGGCATTGCCTTGGTGAAGAGTCTGTCGTAGAAGTTTACCTTGGCCTCTACGGCATCCTTGGCCGATACCCAGTGGATTGTGCCCTTCACCTTGCGGCCGTCTGGAGCGTCGCCGCCCTTTGTGGCTGGGTCGTAGGTACACTTCAGCTCTATTACATTGCCGTCGGCGTCCTTGATAACCTCGTTGCAGGTGATGAAGTAGGCGTATCTCAGGCGTATCTCCACGCCTGGAGAGAGTCTCTTGTATTTCTTTGGAGGTACTTCCATGAAGTCGTCCTGCTCTATGTAGAGTACCTTGCTGAATGGCACGAGTCTCTTGCCGTCGTCGGGATTCTCAGGATTGTTGATGGCCTCCAGCATCTCGGTTTGGTCGTCGGGATAGTTGGTGATTGTCACCTTCAATGGGTTTGTTACGGCCAATACACGCTTTGCTCTCTTGTTGAGGTCCTCGCGGATGCAGTATTCGAGCTTGCTGAGCTCGATGAGATTGTCTCTCTCGGCCACGCCCACCATCTCGGCAAACTTCCAGAGAGCCTCCTTGGTGTAGCCGCGTCGGCGGAGTCCGCATACTGTTGGCATACGTGGGTCGTCCCAGCCTGATACGTAGTTCTCCTCCACGAGTCTCTTGAGCTTGCGCTTGCTCATTACTGTGTATTCGAGGTTAAGGCGGGCAAACTCGTACTGATGTGGACGTACTGGGAAAGCCTTCTCGCCCTGGAGAGCGATGATCTGCTCCAGGAACCACTGATAGAGTGGGTTGTGTACCTTGAACTCCAGTGTGCATATTGAGTGGCTGATCTGCTCGATGTAGTCGCTCTGGCCGTGTGCGTAGTCATACATTGGATATATGCACCACTTGTTGCCGGTGCGGTGATGTTCCACGCCCTTCAGGATGCGGTACATTACTGGGTCGCGCATCTGCATGTTTGGCGATGCCATGTCGATCTTGGCGCGGAGGGTGCGCTCGTTGTCGTTGAACTTGCCGTTCTTCATATCCTCGAAGAGGGCGAGGTTCTCCTCCGGTGTGCGCTTGTCGCGGTTGGGGCTGATGCCCGGCTTGTCGGGTGTGCCGCGGTATTCGCTCATCTGCTCTGGTGTAAGGTCGCATACGTAAGCCTTGCCGGCCTTGATGAGCATTACAGCCCACTCGTAGAGCTGGTCAAAATAGTTTGATGCGTAGTATTCGCGGTCGTCCCACTCGGCGCCCAGCCAGTGGAGGTCGTTGCGGATACCGTCCACAAACTCGGTCTTCTCGGCTGTAGGGTTGGTGTCGTCGAAACGGACGTTCATCTTGCCCTTGTATTTCTGCGAGAGTCCGTAGTTTAGGATTATGGATTTAGCGTGTCCGATGTGCAGGTATCCGTTAGGCTCTGGAGGGAAACGTGTGTGCACCTCTGTTACTGTGCCCTCGCTGAGGTCCTTCTCGATAATCTGCTCTATGAAATTCAGCGATTTCTTCTCGCCGTTTTCAGTATTTTCTTTGTTGATTTCTGCCATTTTGTTGGGGAATTAATTTACAATGCAAATGTAAGAAAATATCAGTCAATTTATTTACTTTTGCGAATATATTTTTGATAGTTGTAATATTAATTTTTTGTTAATATGGGAAGAATTACATTGGAGGGCATGCGCTTTCATGCCCACGTGGGCACCACGGCTGAAGAGCGCGCCGCCGGCAACGATTTCGAGGTTTCGGTAAGCTACGATTGCGATACACTTACTCCGGGCCTGTCCGACAGGCTGGAGGATGCGGTGGATTATTCGCTGATTTTCGATGCGGTGGCTCAGGAGATGGCCGTGGAATGCAATCTCATAGAGAATCTCGGACACAGGATAATGCGCAGGCTCACCAACGATTTTCCTGCCATTAGCTCCATACACCTGAAAATCCGCAAGAAATACCCGGCAGTGGCCGGTCAGCTGGAGTGCAGCGTGATAGAATTGTAATATTATTTCGATAGGATCTTGTTGCCGATGTTCTTGATGTTGGTGATGGTGTTTATGGCCTTCTCCTCGGGCACAAAGAGCATCAGGATACCCAATACGCCTATTATCAGATAGAATGTCTTGGATCTCGAAACGCCTTTCTCGCGCATTAGGGCGGTCTTGTAGTGTATCACGTTGGATATTTCGGGTTTCTGTCCCGGAGCCTTCTGCGACATCGTGATGGCCACATTGTCGCCGTTCATGAGGTATTCGCGCTGAAAAACTATCTCAGGCTGGCCCTTGGTGTAGCATCCGTTTAGCGTGCACTTGTATTGGAAATATTCCACGCTTACGGAGTTGCTGCCCCGGGTGATCTTTAGGTGGGCCGATGCGAGCGATGTATCGGCCGCGCACTCTATGTTTTTGGGCATTATCACCTCGCCCTTGGTGGAGTCGGTTTCGGGCAGGCGGATGTAGCTGCTCTGCTTGCTCCAGTTTACAATCACGTTTTTGCTGCCGTCGGGCCACAGGGCGCTTATATACAGCTTGCCCTTTATTACAGGCTGGTGGTTGTCGGGCATCTCCACTGTATCGTCGCAGTATATGGGCGATACTATGCATACTTTTTGGTTGTTGGCCAGCTCCTTGTCCAGGTTCTTGGCCTTCACCAGTTTCACACCTCCTATCTCCTCGGTGCTCATGGAGAATGTATGTGCCATAAAACCGTTGAATCCCAGCATGATACACATTACGCCTATCAGGCTGAAAAGTACAGAGGAGTTTTTGGTGCTTATCAGTTTCATCAGTTGATACGTGGATTATTGCAGTTAAGATGCCATGTTGGCGGCGCTCATTGCTTCTTTCTCGTGAGGGCGGTATACGTATGTTACGCCGTATCGTGCGGCCTGCTGTCTCTTTCGGTCCATGGTCTCGCGCGAGTAGTATTCCTCCACCTCGTTCCATAGCTGAGTTACCAGGGCGTCGCATTCGGGGCGCAGCGATGATATTTTCTCGTTGGTGCGCAGGCTGATGCTCTGGAGCATTTTCTGGAAATTCAGCTTCTCCATAAACTCGTCGTAGTATACCTTCACCACGGCAATCTTGGGGCTCAGTATAGGGTTTCCGGTCTTTATCACGCGGTCGTTCTCGCCCTTTATCACCTTCTTTCCCCATTCGGCCACGTCCTTCTCGGTATTCAGCTCGGGCAGCTTGCCGTCTTTTTCGTTCAGTCCGTAAAACTTTCGCGCAGAGGGTTTTATCTCGCCTCTTATTATGGCGAGGTTCAATACCTGCAGGAAATGCGATATGTAGAGTTTGGCCTTCTTGTATGCCTCGTTGAAATCCTTGCTGTTGGCTGTCTGGCGGTCGTGGGCCTCCTTCTGCATCAGCCTTGCCTGCTCGAAGTTGGGCAGAAAAGCCTGTATCCTTACAAGTGTGCTCTGCTTGAATGCGAGCATCTGGGGGTCGTATTTTTTGGCGAGCTCCACTGCTCTGTGCAGGGCGCGGAGTCGGGCGGCGTCGGTATTTGGTAATCTTCTGTATGGCATTTTCTTGTAGGTTTTAGTGAGTATAATTTTATAAATGTTTTATTCATGTATTTTCAAAACAAGTGCCGAAAAATCAGTTTTTTTTGTTTTTTTTCAGCTAATGGAAAAAAAATATCGGATTTTAGCTGTAAATATTGATTATTTTTGTACTTTTATACTTAAAAACTAAAAAAACAACAAAAATATGTTTCCGAAAGAATTATATAAAGAGCGCCGCGCCAGTCTTATGCAGATGGTGGGCGGGGGCATCATCC
>JAZUEG010000375.1:0-17154 GCA_045640025.1 Bacteroidales bacterium | reverse complement strand
CGCAGGTACTTGCTGGAAGGTTGCCCGTCCAGGTCACGCCCTCGGATTGGTTTCTGTAATGCAGCAGAATCCTATCCACCCCAACAACCCTAACTATATGCGTCTCCACGTGGAGCGTACACGCGATTTCGGTGAGAAATGGTTTGACGGCAAGCCAGGTTACGGTCTCCAGAACGCAGGTTTCAACGGTATGAGCGTTAAGAATGGCGCTAAATACGATTTCTCTATCTTCTCCCGCAACGTGGAAGGCGACGCCAAGAAAATCCGTGTTGCTATCGTTCAGCCACAGGGCTGGGGCAAGCAGCCAAAGATCCTTGCCGAGGCCTCTTTCACTGTAAACAGCAACGACTGGAAGAAATACGAGTGCACTCTCACAGCTTCTGAGGATTGCCAGAACGCAGAGCTTCAGGTTCTCTCGGAGACTGTAGGCGATCTCGATATAGATATGATTTCACTTATGCCTCAGGATACATACCACGGCCACGGTATCCGCAAGGACCTCGCCGAGGCTCTCGAGGCTCTCAATCCTAAATTCCTCCGTTTCCCTGGTGGATGCGTGGTTCACGGCGGTGGCGAGGGTTTCTGGAACACTTACATGTGGAAGGAGACCATCGGACCTAAGGAGACACGTCGTCAGCAGAAAAACACCTGGGGTTACCACCAGTCAATGGCTATCGGATACTACGAGTATTTCCAGCTTTGCGAGGATATGAAGATGGCTCCATTGCCAATCCTTCCTTGCGGTGTTAGCTGCCAGGGTACCAACGGCGGTTGGAATATGTGGCCAGACCAGGCTCAGGACGTTTGCGATATGAAGGATATCGAGAAGTGGACACAGGACGCTCTCGACCTCATTGAGTGGGCCAACGGCGACGAGAACACCAAGTGGGGTAAGATCCGTGCCGAGCAGGGTCATCCTAAGCCATTCGGTCTCAAGTATCTCGGTATCGGCAACGAGGAGAAGATCTCTCCAGAGTTCGTAGAGAGATTCAAATACATGTACGACCGTATCACCAAGGCTCATCCAGAGATTGTGATTGTAGGTACAGCAGGTCCAGGCTCTCACCCAGGCAATCCTGACTACGAGGCTGGCTGGAAACTCGCCAACGAGATTGGTCTTCCAATCATCGACGAGCACTACTACGAGAAGAAGGACTACTTCTACTTCTCACGTCAGTACGACAAGTACCCACGCAACCGCAAGACCAAGGTTTACCTCGGTGAGTACGCCACACAGGATCCTGCCAACAACAAGAAGTGGGTTTCTGCCCTTGGCGAGGCTCTCTACCTTATGCACGTGGAGCGCAATGCCGATGTTGTTGTAATGACATCATACGCACCACTCTTTGCCCGCAGAGACAACACCAACTGGGATCCAGACCTCATCTACTTTGATGACAACAAGACATACCTCACCTGCAGCTACTACGTACAGCAGATGTTCGGTCAGTCGTCAGGTCAGTACTTCTACGACAAGCTCGTTACAATCGAGAACGGCGACGCCAAGTTTACAGGCTCTTCTGTGGTACTCAACACCAAGACCAAGACTCTCTACGTAAAAATGGCCAACGCTACACCAGAGGCTGTTAATGCCAAGGTTAACCTCAGCAAGTTCAACGTAAAGCCAAACGCCAAGATCACAAAGCTTCAGGGTCAGCCTTTCATGGAGAACAACTACGACGCTCAGCCTGTAACTCCTAAGGTAGAGGACATCAAGGCCGCTAAGCAGATGACTGTTAAGTTGGAGCCTTACTCATTCCAGATGATTACTATTCAGTTGTAATAACGACTGTGTGCCCCGTCCTGCGTATTCCCGCAAGCTCCGTCCTGCGGACTACGCATACGGTTATGCATTTGACGCCTCTCCGAGGCTGTAATCTGATATGAAAAAACTTCCGACGATATCGAGAGGATATTGCCGGAAGTTTTTTTTATGAATTGTGTTTCGAGAACCTCATCTATTCCGCCTCAAACCTTTTGCCGGTCCAGTTGAATTTGATTCTCTTTTCCTCGCCGGCCAGCTCATAATGGGCTGTAATGCTCTTGTAGTCGGAATTCTGCCAATAATTGATCTTCACCTTCGAGGCGTCGGCGTCTATGGCTTTGGCGATATCCTCAGCCGTTGGGATGTCCTTGCTGGTCTTGGAGATCTGACCGTTGGAGATAATGTATTCCTGAAGGACAAAATCTCTAGTCTCCTCGGGGACGCTCAGCTTGTTGGCAACCTGCTCCAGCGAGTAATCATAAAACGCCAGAATAGTATCCGAATCCACCCTGTAGGCCCAGAGCATATAATGGGTAAAACGGTCGCAGTTCTCGCTGATGTGGTCGTTGCTCCTCAGCAGATACGATCCCTGAAAATCATTCTTGAGGTCGGCGATGTCCTGCTTGCCATAAAACCACAAAAGGTCGTCTGAGGGAATCATATCATAGATATTGGCCAGCTCGTCGGCTGTAACGAAATGATTTACAGGCTTCTGCCTAGAGTGATAGTAATAAGCCTTGCGCTTGATAGTCTCGCTTTTGCTCTTGTCGGTGCGGATACAGTAATCGTCCTTATACTCAAAGGTGCACACATAATCCCTATATTTGGCCTTGCTTACGCGGCCCTCCTTGTCGTACTCCAGATCGGTGAGAAAAGGATCCCACATCAGCGACCCTCTCCCCAGAAACTCCTCAGCCTGTCCAAGCACGTATTCAGAAAAATCGCTTTCGTACCTGAAATCCTCACATTCAGCCACATCATCCACCATACAGTCGTATAGCGATATAGAGGCCACCTCCGAAATCTCGTCGTCCTGATACTTCAGGCGGTTGATGATGTAACCTGTAACCTCCTGAACCTCAGTAAGCATAAATTCAGATAGCTGACCCTTTTCATTGTACCTTCCCCAGTGCTCCACATACGGTTGGTTGTTCCAATATGCGAGGGTGAGCACAGGCTTTCTGTAATCCACAAAATACTCGTCCTTGTCCAGCTTATCCACATAAAGACGGATACCCTCAATCTTACCGTCCTCCTTGTCGGCTGTAAAATCGGCAAAACCGCCGATGTTTTTCTTAAGGTTGTAGAAAATGTTGCGGGTTACAACAAACTTGCCGTTTTCGGTGCGGGTGGATACAGTATTATCTGTGGCTCCTCCAAACCTTACAAAAAGCGGCAGTTCCATAGCCTCGCTCACAGGGCTGCCTATCGTAATGGCCTTGTATGTGGAGTCTGACTCGCGGGTCATAAAGCCGCATTTGCCGTTCTTGAACACAATATCGTTCTGCCCGATAGTAACACACGCAGTATCAAGCCCTTTGGTGTCGAATTCCGACCTGAAATCAAACGGCTTGTCATCCCTGAAGATGTATTTGCAGAAATCGTCGCTCTCGCAGCGCTTAAGCTCTGTGTATCCGCTCCTGAATGTTACCCCGCCCTTGAAAGCCTTGCCCGACGATATCGTGAACTCCTTGTCGTTCAGCTCATAAGTGGTTGGGTAGCCGCCATTGCCCAGATTGAGGAACTCGCAGGCATTGCCCAGCCTTCTCACTTTTCCGTTCACGTACTCGAATGCCACGCACGAGTAAATCTCGCCGCCGTCGCGGTACGATCCATTCATTACCAGCCAGGTGCTGTCGTTCTCCTGATAGCACGACAGGGTTTCGCTGTTGCCTATCAACATCTTGGTGTTGGATACTGGCGTGGTCTCGTATTGTTGCCAATGCGGCTTTTCGTTCGCCTTCATCACCTCGGCAATCTGCGCGATGATGTTCTCCTCTGGCATTTCCCAGCTGGATTCCTGACTGTCATTTCCGCCGCAGGCCCACATCATCGACGCGGCCATTGTGATAGCGGCAATCCTTTTTGCGATTGTGTTCATATTATATTTATTTCTTGTTTAACCATTCCTTTCTTTCCTTCTCGTCCATTTTCTCAATGGCGTACCTCAGCGTGGTCCTCGACATCTCGCTGTAGTGGTCCTCCAGAAAATCACGCAGCAGGTCCATATCCACCCTCGATCCCATTTCCCTCAACATCCAGCCCACTGCCTTGTGCATTAGGTCGTGGGGATGTCTCAGATGTCTCTTGCAATATCTCAGCGAGTATTCAGGCATATTATATCTGACTGTCATCCAAGTGAAGACCACCGAAATACGCTCGCCCCAGAGGTTTCCGCTGTTGGCCAGATTGTCTATCACATCCTCCTTGTCGCACTGGTCCACAATGGTGCGCTCCACCAGCCAGTATCCCAGCAGCTTGGGCGCCGACATATCCACCAAGTCCCAGTTGTTCACCTGCTTGTAGTTCCTCACGTAGAAGTCGATTATGGAGTCTTTTTCGGCCATTGACGAGAGGGAGTTTTTCAGCTTGGACGATTGCAGCCTCTTGTACTTCGCCACCAGTATCAGCACTGCCGCCAGCCTTGCCTCGTGGTATTTGGATTCTATGAGTATCTGAATCTCGCTGAAATCCATATCCACGCAGTCCTTCACGAAAGCCCTTGTCTGAGGCACCTTGAGTCCCAGGAACTCGTCGCCCTCGCCATAATCGCCCTCTCCGGTCTTGAAAAACCTCATAAGATTTTTTCTCTGCTCCTCGTCGCTCAGCGCCGTAAGCCTATCCAACAATTCCTTAGCGGTAGTGATTTTCATATTTTTCTGTATTGGTTGATGAGGCAAAGATAAGAATAAGATAGTGGAAGTGCAAGGCTGGATGATGAAAAAAAGTTTCTGCAGAAATATGAACTATTTTCCGAAAGTTTTTTATATTTGCAAGCAAAACTCCCTTGGAAAAGTGGAATGAAATATAAAAACTCGTTCAGAAAAGTGGAACGAAATACAAAAACTCGTTTGGAAAAGTGGAACGGATTGCTAAAAACTCGTTCCGAAAAGTGATAAAATGCTGAGACGTAAGATAGAAAACATATTGATTAATTGGAAGTTGCAGCCTGATAGGAAACCGATAGTAATCAAAGGTGTCCGTCAGTGCGGAAAAACCTTCATTGTAAAAAAGTTCGCAAAGGAAAACTACAAACACGTGGTTTATGTCAACTTTGTGAGGCGGCCCGAGTATGCGGCGGCGTTTGAGGGCTCATTGGAAGTGGATGACATAATTATGACTTTGTCGTCTATGATCAAGGGCTCTGTGTTTGAGCCTGGCAAAACCTGTATTATCTTCGATGAGATTCAGGATTGTCCTCAGGCCCGTACTTCCCTGAAGTTTTTCAAGGAGGACGGACGTTTCGATGTTGTGTGTACAGGCTCGTTGCTTGGGGTAAAGGGCTATGGCGCATTGGCCCGCAATGGTAAAAAGGAGTATCCGCGTTCTGTTCCAGTTGGTTACGAGACAATTGTGGAAATGTATCCGCTCGATTTTGAGGAATTCCTCTGGGCCAACGAAATGCCCGAAATGGTTATCAACCGCATAAGGGAATGTTTCGAGAATCTTACTCCAGTTCCCGAAGGCATTCATAGGCGTATGCGTGATCTGCTTTTGCAGTATGCGGTAGTAGGTGGCCTGCCCGAAGTTGTCAATAAGTTTGTTCTCACTCACAATATATCTGAAGTATCAGATATTCAGCACAATATAATTGATGAATACGAGGATGATATGGTGAAATATGCCAACGATTCCTACAAACCCCATATCCGTCAGTGTTTCGAATCAATTCCCAAACAATTGGCCAAAGACAACAAGAAATTTCAGTATTCTGTAATTAAGCCCGGGGCCAAGGCTTCCACATACGAGGGCAGCATTCAGTGGATAGAGGACGCTGGAATAGTGAACCGTTGTTATAATCTTACGCTTCCGGAACTTCCATTGAGCGGAAACGCCATTTCCGATTGTTTCAAGATGTATGTTGCTGATAATGGGTTGTTTGTCTCTATGCTCGACGAAGGTACTTCCGCTGACATTCTTCAGGGAAATCTTGGTGGCTACAAGGGTGCGATTTTCGAAAATCTTGTGGCTGATATTTTCGGTAAGATGAACAAGAAACTGTATTATTTCCGCAAGGAGTCTGGCTTGGAGGTGGATTTTGTAATGCGTTTCAGGGGGAAGGCTACATTGGTGGAGGTAAAGGCTAAATCAGGCAACACCAAAAGTTCTTCCACTATTCTCAATCATCCCGAGAAGTACCACGTTTCGCAGTGCATAAAACTGGGCGACTACAATGTGGGACAATCTGCCAACAACGGTACAATAATCACATTGCCTCTTTATATGGCATTTCTGCTGAAGGAGGTATAACCGAAAAATGTAAAAACAAAAAAATACTAATTCATTATGAAAATCACTCTCAACAACAATTCCCAGATTCCGCAGATTGGCGTCGGCACCTGGACTCTCAGAGACAACACCTGCGTAAACAACGTACGTCTGGCCATTGAGGCCGGATTCCGTCACATAGACACCGCGCAGGGCTACGAAAACGAGGCGGAAGTAGGCCAGGGAATCATCGACAGCAAGATAGACCGCTCGGAGATATTCCTGACAACCAAGGTAGCCACCAACATTATGCGCCTCTCAGAAACCGAGATTGCCAAATCCATTGACGAGAGCCTCGCAAAACTCAAGACTCCATATCTCGACCTTCTGCTCATCCACTGGCCCGTAAAAGACCGCGTAAAAACCACTTGGCAGATTATGGAAGACTACGTCCGTCAGGGAAAGGTGAAATCTCTCGGAGTCAGCAACTTCAACCGTCACCACCTCGACGACCTTCTCTCATACGCACAGATCCGTCCCGTAATCAATCAGATAGAGGTTCATCCCTTTATGACTCAGGAAGAGAATATCGCCTACAACCGCTCACTCGGAATCCAGATTCAGGCCTGGGGACCATTCGGACAGGGCGATATCGACGTGGTAGGAAATCCGCTCCTGAAATCCCTCGCCGTTAAATATTCCAAGACACCCTCGCAGATAGTTCTGAGGTGGATAGTTCAGCGCGGACTCATCACCATTCCACGCTGCAAGCCAAACCACTTCGCCGAAAACCTCGAGATTATGCAGTTCTCGCTTTCTCAGGCTGATATGGAATCTATCAGCGCCCTCAACCAAAACCTCCGCTCCAACAAGAACAACGACCCCGAGAATTTTCCGTGGTAATTTCTGAAAGTTCAGAAAATGCTATTGTATTGTAAATTAACAATATAACTAAAAATTTACGATTTATAATCTGCTGAAATGAGTAAAAATTGGAGCATTTCAGCAGATTATAATTTTATTATTTGTTGGAAAGGTAGGGTAAAAAAGTCAAAAACGTGAAAAAATGGGGTTTGGGAAAAGTCAAAAACGTGAAAATTGAATTATTAAACGGTTGATATATAATAAATTGGCTTTTATTGTAAGGGCAGGTAAATAAAAACTTTTTTTTGATAAAAGAATTTGTTAGATTTGTGGGAGAAAAAATAGAAAAATATATTATGCAAGAACTATTATCTCCAAACAATCAGAAACTTCTCAAAATTGCTCAAGAACTTTATGAGTTTTATTGTGCAGAAAAAGAGATGTTGCCATACAGAATCAACATAATCAAGGAATTGCGAGATACGGAAAATGCTCATTCACGAATTCTTCGAGGTTTGCTGAATTATTGCAAGTCAAATACGTTTACTGTTTTAATTTCATTTCTTGAATTACTTCAACGAAAATGTAAATCCTTGAATATTGCGGTATGTAAGCCTGTATTAACTGTTGAGAAAAATAGAATTGATATTCTGATTAAGGAACAGAAATCATATGCTATCATTATAGAAAATAAAATATGGAATGCTGAGGACCAGTCGAAACAAATTCAACGATATATTGAGATTGTAAAGGGTGTGGGAATACCACAGAATAAAATTTTTGTTGTCTATTTAACAAATGATGGAAGCAAAAAGATTTCTGACGTTAGTTTAACAGATGAGGCCAGGAAATACCTTGGAATGTCATCTAATAATAATGGTAGGTTTATAGCAATAGATTTCAGAAACGATATCCTACCTTGGCTACAAACCTTATCTGAATATGAAAATGTTAAAAACGAACCTTTGCTTTACTCTGCAATTGTACAGTACATTGATTATCTGGAAGGAGAGTTTAATTTAAGAGATGAAGATGGAATAATTGAAACGAAATTAAATAAAATGATTATGGAACGATTAAATTTGAATAATCTGGGAGGTCTTTTGTCGTCTTGGGATGAAATAGATAAATTGCTTTCCTGTGTTGGAAACTCAATAGATGAAAAAATTGCTGAGTTGTGCGAGAATAAAATATGCAAAATTCTGAGAAACAAGGGATACGAAATCAGAAATTCTAGTTTTAATTATCGCAAATTTAATTTTGAGGTAGTTGTCCCTGAATGGAAGAAATGTATTTGGGATTTTACAGACTACAATTTTCGACTCTATTCAGGAATATATGTGGAAGATGGGGCAACAGTGAGCAAAAAAGCCCAAATAATTGTAAGAGAACTATATGAAGCTGAAGCTGAACCTGAAAATGGATATATAGGTTGGGATTGGTGGAATGGCGATACTAAAGTAAACAACGATGATTTCTGGATTTACGTTGAGGAGCACTCTACAAAATTTGCCAATGATATCATCCGCGAGATAGAACGCGTTCGCGAAGGAACGAAGTACTGCAAATTATAAATTTTAGTCAGAGAAGATATTGAGTTTTGAAAAATAATTTCAACTTTCGGCAATAAAGCCCGTTTGTTGCCGAAAGTTGATTTCTGGAATTGTTTATTTTCATCTCTACTTCTCCTCCGCATTTGTTTTTTTTCTAAATTTGCACTATCTAAAAAATTTTTTAATTCATCAATTATGAAAGAAGTATGGATAAGTGCGGCGGGGCTGTGCGGGGCTACGATAATTGGCTCGCTGCTGGGATTCCTGATTAAGAATCTGCCCCACAAATGGAACGATACTATATTGGGATATTGCGCAGGAATAATGCTTGCGGCTTCTACGCTGGGTCTCATCGTTCCCGCTTTTGAAATGAATGGTCCTTGGTGGCTGGTGGTTATTGGTGTGATGACAGGAGCTCTTTTTCTGAATCTTCTCGATTTCGTGACGCCACACCTTCATACCATTACCGGTCTCGATCCCGAAAAGCACCAGAACAATAAATCCCTGAATCATATCCTGCTGTTTGTGATGGCTATAGCACTTCACAAATTGCCGGAAGGAATGGCTGCCGGAGTAAGTATGAGTACGTCGTCGGAAGGCAACACCGACTGGGCGGTTTCGTTTGGTATAGCCTTGCAGAATATTCCTGAGGGAATGGTTATCATAGCGCCATTGCTTTTGGCTGGAGTTTCCACTATCCGCACTTTCCTGATATCCATTGCGATAGGCTTGCTTGAGGTAATTGGAGTTTGGATTGGCTTCAGTTTAGGAAGCGCGTCAGAAAGTTTTTTGCCAGTGATGCTCGGTTTTGCCGGCGGTGCAATGCTCTATGTCACCTCCGACGAGATGATTCCCGAGACTCACGCCCACGGCTATCAGAAACAGGCCACATACGCCCTCCTTCTCGGTTTTATGACGCCTTTGCTTTTGGAAAAGTTATTTTAATCCTCCCCACTTTTGGGCGCTAACTCGAAAAAATATTGAGTTAGCGCCCAAAAGTTCAATTTATTTTATCTTGAAAATTTTGTATTGTCTAAAAATGCTAATGTGTTGAATATTAAATAAATAAATAAAAATTATATCCCCACTTTCGGGCGCTAACTCGAAAAAATATTGAGTTAGCGCCCAAAAGTGCCTACTTTTCTTCGTTGGTTTCGGCGGATTTTTCCTCGGGTTTTTGCTCTTCTTTTTTCACCTCGTTGTCTGATGGTTTCTTCTTTTTGCGGTGCTTGTTTCGGGTGTGGAATTTGGGCTCTATGGGGATGTTGAGGCGTTTCATCTCTTCGGCGGCGGTGATGGCGGCCGATACGTATGGAGTGGCGCCTATCAGGTCTATCAGCTCGAGGGCCTTCTCTTTTCTGGTGAGCTCTATAATGGCGTAACATTCCTTGAGCATACGTTTCTGAGTGGCCTCGGCGAGGATGCCGACGTTGCGCTTCAGGTCCTCGATAATCTCTGGCGACAGTTCCCAGCCGTACCTTACGGCAAATCTTATGCAGCGCAATACGTGCATTGGATTGTCGGTGAGGGTGATGTCGGGATTGTTGGGAGTGCGGATTATGTGGTTCTCGATGTCGTGGATGGCCATTCCCGTGGGATCGAGCTGCTCACCGGTAGAGATGTTGATATATAGCGAGTTTATGGTGAGGTCGCGGCGGATGGCGTCTTCCTCTATGGTGCCGAAGTTCTTTTCAGGGCAGGGCTCTTCCTCGTAGATGTATTGGTCCTTGCGGGTCTGTACGCAGTCTATCACATACTCAGGAAACTGTCGTAGGCGTACCTTGGCAGTGCCGAAATGCTTGAAAATCTGCACGCTGCGTCCTCTTGCCACAAGGCGGCGTTTCTCAAGCCATTTCACGAATTCTATTCCGCCGTTCACGAGATCCACGGCTATGTCGATGTCGTTGATCCTGCGCTGCATTATGTAGTCGCGGATACAGCCGCCTACAAGGAATACGTGGTTTTCCCATTTGGTATCCTTGATTATCTGTGCAATAGTGGCTTGTATGTTTTGATAGACTTCTACTTTCATTTTCCTAAATAGACAAATTAAAAAATATCAAAAATCACCAAGAACCAGTCAAAGAAAATTTTTGATAAATTCTTGGTAATTTTTGATAATTCTTGTTTGATATTTTGGTGTAGAGACGGACCTCGGTCCGTCTTTACAGATGCGATTGCGTTTTTATGCCTCGTCGTCGTTCTGGAAGCCGTTCTCAACGGTGTCGCTGTCGGGATCGTCGGATGGGTTGTACTCTGTGCCTGAGATCTGGGCGCGAACCTTGCCCTCGATTTCGGCGCGGAGCTCGTCGTTGTCAGCCAAAAGTGTGAGAACCGCGTCGCGGCCCTGACCGAGCTTGCTGTCGCCGTAGCTGAACCACGAGCCTGACTTCTTTACGATGCCCATTTCAACGGCAAAGTCGATGAGCTCGCCATTAGATGAGATACCTGTTCCGAACATAAGGTCGAACTCGGCCTTCTTGAATGGAGGCGCTACCTTGTTCTTTACTACCTTTACCTTGATGCGGCCGCCGATTACGTCCTCGCCGTCCTTTATTTGACCTATGCGGCGAACGTCGAGACGGAGCGATGAGTAGAACTTCAGCGCGTTACCGCCAGTGGTAGTCTCTGGGTTTCCGAACATTACGCCAATCTTGTCGCGCAACTGGTTGATGAAGATTACGCAGGTGTTGGTCTTGCTGATGTTGGCGGTGAGTTTTCTGAGAGCCTGGCTCATCAATCGTGCCTGGAGACCCATTTTGCTGTCACCCATATCGCCCTCTATCTCGGCTTTTGGAGTAAGAGCTGCCACAGAGTCGATTACTATGATGTCCAAAGCACCGCTTCGGATGAGTGAGTCGGCAATCTCGAGAGCCTGCTCACCGCAGTCGGGCTGAGAGATTAGGAGCGAGTTTACGTCAACTCCAAGATTCTCGGCGTAGGTGCGGTCGAATGCGTGCTCGGCGTCGATGATGGCTGCAATGCCTCCGAGTTTCTGAGCCTCGGCAATGGCGTGGATGGCGAGAGTAGTCTTACCTGACGACTCAGGTCCAAAAATCTCAATCACACGGCCTCTTGGATAGCCTCCGATACCGATGGCGGCGTCGAGTCCAATAGAGCCTGATGGAATGGATGGTATATCCTCGGTAACCTTGTCGCCGAGTTTCATAATTGTGCCCTTTCCAAAATCCTTGTCGATCTTGTCGAGGGTCAGCTGTAATGCTTTCAAGCGCTCTGCCTTGGCGTCGGTTGCGGCAGGTGTTGCGTCTACTTTCTTTGCCATAATAGTTAGTTTAAGTATTTGATTAATTATTAGTGCTTTAACTAAATTTAGGGGACAAAAATTATCAAAAATTACCAAGAATTTTTCAAAAATTATTGGCCTTGAAATTTATGAATAATTCGTGTTAATTTATGATAATTCGTGTTTTTTTTGTTTTCCACTAAAACCAGTCAGTGTCCTCTTTTGTACTTAGGCGTGAGAGCTCTGTGTCGTCGTCCTTGTCGTCGGTGGAGGCCTCTGTTGTTTCTGTATCAGCTGATACAGTGCCGTTTAGGCTCTCCTCCAATGATACGAATGCCGATTTCTTGGCTTCCTCTTCGGCGGCTTTCACGTCTTCCTGAAGGAGGTCCCAGATGCCGTAAACAAGCTCGTTTACTCCCTCGCGGGTGTAGCTTGAGAACATAAAATATGGGATGTCGGCAGGAATCTGCTCCTTGATGTGGGCTTTTATCTCGTCGTCGGCCATATCGCACTTGCTGATGCCGAGGATGCGTTTCTTGTCCAAAAGCTCGGGATTGTACTGTCCAAGCTCGTTGAGGAGAATCTCGTAGTCCTTGGCGATATCGTCGCTATCAGCTGGCACCAAGAACAACAACAGCGGATTTCTCTCGATGTGGCGCAAGAATCTGAGTCCCAAGCCTTTGCCCTCTGATGCTCCCTCAATGATTCCGGGGATGTCGGCCATTACGAATGAGTATTTGCCCTCCACGCTCACCATTCCGAGATGAGGCTCCAATGTGGTGAATGGGTAGTCGGCAATCTTTGGCTTGGCTGCTGAAATTGTGGAAAGCAGAGTTGACTTTCCAGCGTTTGGGAAACCAACCAATCCGATATCAGCTAATACCTTCAGCTCAAGAATCCTCCAGCCCTCGATGCCTTCCTCGCCTGGCTGAGAGTATCTTGGGGCCTGATTGGTAGATGTGCGGAAATGCCAGTTGCCGAGGCCGCCGCGACCGCCCTTGGCCAATACCACCTGCTGGTCGTGCTCTGTAACCTCGAAGAGGAATTCCTCGGTCTCGCCGTCGCGCACCACTGTGCCGAGCGGAACGTCCAAGATGATGTCCTTGGCGTCCTTGCCGTGCCAGGTGTCCTTCTGACCCGATTCGCCGTCCTCTGCGAAGATATGTTTCTGATATTTAAGGTGCAGGAGAGTCCAGTACTGCTTGTTGCCACGCAGTATCACGCTACCTCCCTTGCCGCCGTCGCCGCCGTCGGGACCTGCCTTGGGGCGGTATTTCTCTCTCTTGAGGTGGGCGGATCCTGCTCCGCCGTGTCCTGAGCGGACGTATATTTTTACGTAGTCGATAAAATTGCTGTCTGCCATAATCAAAAATCAAAAATCAAAAATGAATAATTACTCTTCCAAGTGGCGGAGGAAGTCGGCCTTCTCGAGTTTCTGCTTGGCGAGGTCGAGGGTTACGGTGTAGTCCTTGATGCCCTGGCCAGGAATCTCGTACATTACGTCGAGCATTATTGTCTCGCAGATGGAGCGGAGACCGCGCGCGCCGAGCTTGAACTCAACTGCTGTATCCACGATGTATTCCAACGCCTCGGGCTGGAACTCCAACTTTACGCCGTCCATCTCGAAGAGTTTCTTGTACTGACGTGTGATGGCGTTCTTGGGCTCGGTGAGGATGTTGCGGAGCGCGTTTCTGTCCAGCGGGTCCAGATATGTGAGCACTGGCAGACGGCCGATAATCTCGGGGATGAGGCCAAAGCTCTTGAGGTCGGTAGGGTTGATGTACTGGAGAAGGTTGTCGCGGTCCACCTGACCCTTGTCCCTAACGCTGTTGAATCCCACGAGCTCTGTGTTGAGGCGCTGAGCTATTTTCTTCTCGATGCCGTCGAATGCGCCGCCGCAGATGAAGAGGATGTCCTTGGTGTTTACGGCTATCATCTTCTGGTCGGGATGCTTGCGGCCTCCGTTTGGCGGTACGTTCACGATGCTTCCCTCAAGGATTTTCAGCAATCCCTGCTGAACGCCCTCGCCAGATACGTCGCGGGTTATGGATGGGTTGTCGCCCTTGCGGGCTATCTTGTCGATCTCGTCGATGAATACTATTCCACGCTCGGCCTGTTTTACGTCGTAGTCGCAGGCCTGAAGGAGTCGTGTCAGCAGGCTCTCCACATCCTCGCCCACGTAGCCAGCCTCGGTGAGTACGGTGGCGTCCACAATGGTGAATGGCACGTTCAGGAGTCGGGCAATGGTCTTGGCCAGCAATGTCTTGCCTGTACCCGTGCGGCCCACGAGGATGATGTTTGATTTCTCTATCTCCACGTCGTCTTTCCTAACCTTCTGACATACACGCTTGTAGTGATTATATACGGCTACACAGAGCGATTTCTTTGCCTGGTCCTGTCCTATAACGTATTGGTCGAGAAAGGCCTTGATGTCGGATGGTTTGTAGTTGAAGTCTGGTGTTGAGCCTTTTCCTGATGCGCTTCCTCTTCTGTCGAGTTCCTGAGCCACAATCTCGTGAGCCTGGTCGATACAGTAGTTACATATATAGGCGTCAGCTCCCTCTATCAGGAGGTCTGTCTCACTCTTGGGTCTTCCACAGAACGAGCATTTACTAATTGTCTGTCTTGCCATTTCTTAAACAAAAATATTTTGTGTCTTTTTTTATGTGCGTAATTTTTCAGTTTGCAAAGGTAGTAATTTTTGCAGAAGAATAAAATAATAAATGTAGAAATCTTTTTCCGCCGTCAGATTTCTACTGTCCGCTTATCTTCCTGTACCTTTCCCTGGCCTCCACGGCGTAGATGCTGCCTGGATAGTCGGCGAGGATTTTCATATAGTATTTCTTGGCCTCCTCGGCCTCGCCATTGACCTCTGCAAGTTTGGCGTAGAAGTAGCATGCCTTGTCGGCCAGTATGTCGTAGGCATATTCGTCGGCCACGCGCTTGTAATAGTGGGCCGCGCTGTCCATCTGTCGCATTTTCTCGTAAATCCTGGCTTTCAGGTACATAGATTCATCCACCAATGGCGATGTCTTGTATAATTCCACAATGCTGTCGAGGCTGGCGATGGCTTTCCCGGGAAGATTCTGGTGCATGTACATATCAGCTCGGGCATATATGCGTAGGTCTTGGCAGCTGATGGCGTTATCTATAATTGCGCTCGTGGTGTCGCCCGGAATCTCGCTCTCGCGCTCGGCATTGTCCGAAATCAGCAGCGACAGCTCCATGGCGTCGTTGGCCACAAGCTTCGATGTTGATGCCTTCAGCACATCAAGCTGCGATGCCGCCCACTTGAAGTTGCCCGTGTAGTAAGCGATTCTCGCCTTGCGGAATTTGGCCTCGTCGCCGTGTTCGTTCTGCTTGTTGTCGTTTTCCACCTTGGCGTATGTCATCAGCGCCTCCCAGTGTTCGCCCTTGTATAGCTGCACGTCGCCCAGCTCCAGGTTTATCTGGGCTCTTTGAGTGTAGCTGATGCCCGGGGTTTTCAGCGCGCGCTCCAGTATGCCCTGCGCCGAATCTGGCTTGTTCAGGTAATACGTCTCCAGCCTTGCGTAGTTCATCACCTCGTTCAGGTTCCTGGAATTGTTGCCAAATTCTGCAAAAGCCGTAGCATATTGGTTTTCAAGGTATTTGTATTCGGCAGTGTCGCTTACTGTGCCGTCGCTTATCTGCTCGTATACCGACATCAGCACTCCAAAAGTGGCCCGCTGATAATATGGGTTGTCATTGCCCTTGGATAGCACGTATTTGTATGCCTCGGAGGCCGCTGGATAGTCCTTGGCGGTTTTGGCCAGGTCGGCTATGTTTATCAGCCGCTGTCCGTCCTCGTTCAATCGCTTGTCGAGGGCCTTGGCCTGTACTATGGCGCTCTTGAAATTCTTCTTCATTATCTGCAGCCATATCATCAGCTCGGAGTACTGTGGCAGCGGGTTCTTCTGAATCCTCTGCAGTGTGGCCGCGCGCAGCAGATTGTAGAATTCGTCGTTTATGTCGTTGTTTATGTAATACTGCATCTGGCTCTCCACCGAGTAAATCCTTGTCTTGTCGTTCTCTATGATGTTCAGCGCGGTCTCGCTCATCATCTTGAAGTTTCGGCTGGAGCTGTATACCGAAAACAGTTCCATGCTCAGGTCCTGTCCCGAAATCTCCTGACCCCTCAGCAGGGCCTTCTCGGCATATTCCTTCTCGTCGGCCGATAGAAACTGGTTGGTAAGCTCGATTATGGAGTTTCGGTCGGGGCTTACACCTTGCACCGCGCCCTCAAATTCCTGCAGCGCCTTGTCGTTTTTGTGCTGGGCCTTGTATACCATTCCCAGTATCACCCTGTATACGGAGTTGTATTTTGTAGCTGATACGTGTTTTTTGGCCACCTTCTCAGCTTTGTCGATCTCCCCGCCCTTCAGCAGACAGTTTATGTAATAATTGAAATGTGTCCTCGATTTCGACTGGTTGTATAGGCTCTCAAACAGGTAGGCGGCCTTGTCGTATTCCCTGTTGTTGTAATACGTGTAGGCTAATCTTTGGTCGTCAGCTGATGTCTGGCCATTAGCTGCACTCCCCATCAGCAAAACTGCCGATAATAATACTATAATAATGTGTCGCATATTGTTTCTGTGTTTTATGAAACAAAGGTAAGAAATTTTTTGTTAGTTTCTAGATAATTCATAATTTTGTAAAGATTTAAAGCGAATTTGATTGAGTATAATGAAAAAATCTTTTCTTTTGATAATACTTTTGTCTGTGGTGATGCAGACAATTGCACAGAAGGCTCCCGAGAGGGAATTCCGTGGTGTGTGGGTGGCCACCACCAAGCGCATAGACTATCCTGCCAAGGCCACTACCGATGCCATTACACTGAAACAGAATTATGTGGACCTGCTGGATCAGTACAAGGCCGCCGGATACAATGCAGTGGTTTTCCAGGTGAGGCCCGCCGCCGACGCATTCTACAAGTCTCAGTACGAGCCATGGAGCGAATGGCTGACCGGCAAGCAGGGACGCGCGCCGGTTCCCGAGTTCGATCCCCTGACATTCATGGTGGAGCGCACCCACGCACAGAAGATGGAGTTCCATGCCTGGGTTAATCCTTTCCGCGCCGTGGCCACCATACAGTATGCCGATGTCTGCGCCGACCACATCTCCAACACCAAGCCCGAGTGGTTCATCACATACGGAGGCAGCAAGTACTTCAATCCCGGAATCCCCGAGGTGCGCGATTATCTCATCAAGGTGATTGTGGACATCGTGTCGCGATACGATGTGGACGGCATACATTTCGACGACTATTTCTATCCCTATCC
>JAZUEG010000374.1:0-21616 GCA_045640025.1 Bacteroidales bacterium | reverse complement strand
GAGGCCAATATATTCCGAAATTGTCTTGGAAGTACCATAAAGCATTCGGTGGAAGTAGTCGAGTTGACGGTCGTTCTGAACCTCAATGAGAATAATGTCGCCGTCGGAATCCTCCGCCAGCAAATCCACGCGGTTGAACTTATCGTTCTCAGTCTCCTGATTGCTCTCAGAATCAAGAAACATACGAATCTTCATCTGCCGACCAAGAAGCACACTGAGAAAGCCCTCAAGAACATCGTAGTTTGCTTTGTTCCTAAGGAGTTTCTTAATCGCCCAGTCGAATCGAACAACATTTGTAACTGCCATTTTTCTGATATTTTGTTTTGCAAAGATAGGAATGTTTTCACAAACGCCCAACAAAAAGACCTCCAAAGTTCAGACAATTACAATCTTCTAAAACCCAAAGTCTTCCATTTTTCTCGGCAAACATTGTTCATCCACTCTATGCCAAGCTCAAATTTTTCCACAAGTTGTGGAAAAATTTGAAATAATGAACAAAAAAAATCAGCAACCGAGGAGAGGAGAACGCCAAGTTTGCTGATTTACAAATTATAACAATTTTATTTTATCAATAGAAAGGCCTGAAGCCTTGGCAATAGTATCCAAATCAACACCAAGGGCTTTCAAGTTTTTGGCCATTTCTACTGTAGCCTCTTTTCTTGCCCCCTCAATTGCAGAGCGCTCGGTAGAGATATCGAGCCAATACATAAACTCGGCCTCTCGCTCAGCCTCGGTTAAATCTGCCTTGGGATTAAGATACTTTGCCATTTTCTTGCATTTTGTTGATTGAGGCAAAGATAAAAAGAATGTTGGAATTTTGCAAGAGAAAAAATCAGCAACCAAGGAGGGAAAGTTCCAAGGTTGCAGATTTTTCATATGGTTCAGAAGAAACCTTGTAAATATTAATACAATTTTGAAAGAAATTGTGTAAAAGAATTGGCTATAAACTGCACAGAATTATCCTCGTGTAGCCAATAAACTAATTTTTCATCTTTATAACATATCAGATTTCCAAAAGGATCGTTTGCTATGGGAAACAAAGAGTTATCAACCTGCTCTAAAACCTTCTTGGATTTATAAACAGTTTCTAAATCTTCTTCCTTGAACGACAACAATTTCTTGAAAACGTGTTCCTTTGACATTTGTGTATCAAAAGTGGTAACAGAAGGCCTTCCATTGTTATTGTTCTTGACTATTATTTTGAAATCTTCTGGCAAATTTATGGCAAAAAATTTCTCAACGCGCTCTATCAAACTATCATCTATTTGAGAGCCTCTTTTCCATTCTATTTTCATAAAATTTAGATTTTCGTGTTATCTATTATCTGTACCGCCACCCCAAATAAAACGCCCACCTGTATGACGTGTCTGATTATGAGTATCAGATTCAACAAGTTGCATCTTACCTGTTTCTTCATTGTGGTGCCAAGTGTGTCCTTCTGGAGTTACGCCGTCCTCAATATCTTCTAATTGTTCCTTAGTAAATTTGGAACGAAGATCAGGGTCTTCAGAGACCTTTCCCTTCAACTGCTTATTGCATTCAGCCTCTTGTTTGGCATCAGAAGCCTTATACATATCCTCTGGCAACTGAGCATCAAACTTACTTTCAAACTGAGGGAAAACTCCTTTAACCCGTTCTCCATTATCCCTAACAACTTCTTTTTCAACATACGGGACACCGGTATCAGGGTGACACTTACCTTCATAACCATCATTGATAGTCTTTATCTTTTTGGGGCCTCCATCTTCATTATTCTCCGCATAATCCACTTCGTTTTTAACGTCTTCTATTGGATTATATTGTTCAGTTTCATTTTGAACCAAAGATTTTTCAGACTCTTCTCCAAATGATTCAAGGGGTTTGTCCAAAACATCTTGAGGCAAAGTCTTTGAAGGCTCAACAACATCTTTGCCCTCCAAAACCTTTTCTTTTTCGAGAACATTCCCTCCTTCCTGCCCCAATGATTCCAATGGAGTGTCCAAAACTTCCTGAGATAGCGTCTCGGAGGCTTCACCAACCGATTCGCTTACCTCTGCAACGGCTTCTGCCTCTTCTGCGACCTCTGCCAATACTGCGGTTACTGGATCTATCATTGCATTTCGTTATTTAACCATTGTGAATAAATCTGTCGTTCTTTGCCTCCTTTTTCAGAAAAACCACGCAAAATTGATTGCTTGAGTTTTCTATATTCCTTTTCTGAAATTGAAGGGAATTCTCTTTGGATGAAGTCTGTCATAAAGTTGTCACACTCCTTCTGATTTATTGTCTTCAAATCCCAAATAGATTCTTTCAAAGAAACAATTTCGAATATTACTTTTGCAAGTTTAGGGAAGTTTTTGTCCTCAAACAAACTTCTGTTACCTTTCAGCAACTCAACGAGTTTTATCTTCGCTGAAGTGGAAATCTTCAAATTCTTGATTATGTTTTCAAGTCCATTAATAAGTCTTCCATTCAGCAAAAACTCCAAAACCGCTTCCTCAGAAACCTTAGGCGCTACGTTTGTTTTCACAAACTTGAAAGTACCACCAGCACCCTTGAATTCATCAACCTTGCATTGAACGGCCTCTTCCCAGGCATTCTGATATACGATAGCCTCGCCGACTTTCTGACGTGAGATTTCAGCAATCTGGTCATCATTCAAATTGATTGATTTACCAGCCACCTCACAATCGTCCTTATCTGGCAACGCCATAATAATCTTGGTATTGGTATTCCTGATAACAGACCTGTCAAGCAATGCAGGCGACTGATCTGCAATAATGAAACCTTCTCCGTATGTACGCATTTCAGAAATAGAATTTACCAATGCCTCCACAGATTTACCCTGCAAATTAGATGATTCCTGATTCTGCTGTGTACTGCAATTCTTAAGCAAATGGTGTGCTTCCTCAAGAACGGTCAAATGACGCAAAGGAAGATTCATCCCCTTGTTTTCGCTGATACGGAACTCATTGAGTTTCATCACCAACAATCCCATAAGCAAAGATTTGGATTCTGTATTTACAGAACTCAAATCAACAATCACATTCTCATTGAACAAATCCTCGTCTCTCAACGAATTGACTCCACAAAGCATCTTGCCTTCCAATCCACCTTGCAACGATTCCAAACGGGTTTGCAAAGCGCCAATGTAATCACCCTTGGTTTCGGCAGAATACTCTGAGTTGTTGATATAATCCTTAAGCGCCTTAGTTACATCAATAAGATTTGGGAACAGACGATATTCTGACTCAGACTCATCCAAATCCCATCCGCAAGACTTGTAGGCATTCTCAATAGAACGCTTCAAGACCTGAGGCATTGCAGAATACATCGGCCAACAAGCATTAAAAATCTCAACAAGCCTTCCAATATGCTCATTTACGTCAATATCTTCTGGGAACTCGAAAGGATTGATTCTTAAAAGATTCATCTTCTTGGAATTGGTTCCATAGACATTGACATCCTTTCTGTTTCCAAAAACGTGTTTGTACTCTCCCTTGGCAGGCTCTATCACTAAGAACTTTACATTCTTATCAACAGACTGCTCAAGAATATTATACAAAGTATTCGACTTTCCGATACCAGTTGTACCTGCAATGAATGTATGTTTAGAGAGAGATTCAAGTTCCAAATCCACATTTGCGGATTCTGTTCGTCCCAAATCCTGAACATTTCCCAAATGGATTGTTCGGGAATCTTTCTTGGAATTGCAGTCAAACACATTTCTTCCGAAAGAGGCACGCTCCTGTACTATGATACCAGGAACGTGTTTCTGAGGAAGAGAAAAATGTATAGCAAGTTCCTCAGAATTGACGATAGAGCCAGCGGTTACTTCCTGATCATAATATTTGAACAAAGGATGAGAGAAGTTGTCCAAATATTCCATCAATTCATAATTTCGTTCATCGTCTGTCTTCCATACGTTAATGGCAGTCATTTCTCGTCCAGACTTTTCTCCCAGTATCGAACCTTTATATATAGAGGCCAATTGCTTTGACGAAGAGTCAGTCTCAGAAACAAAATACGCAGAGCAATTCCAAAGACCATACTGAGCGGAGTTCTTCAAGCGCTTGCAATTATCGTCCAAAGTTTCAAGGATATTGCTGACAACCTTGTTCTCTGCTGTGGTCATCAATGATTTTGTATCCTGAGTGCCATTTGTCTCTGATTCGTTAGTTCCTTTTTGGTTCGTTTCTCCAGACTGATCGGCAGTAGAATAGTTAGTTCCTGTCTGGTATGTCTCGTTCTCTTGTTCAAAACGGCCTGTTGTATGTGAACTATTGCTACCCCAACTCCAAAACAGGAAACTGGAAGTATCGGATTCGCCATTTGAGTCTGATTCATTTGTTCCGTTTGCAGTTCCCTGAGAATGGCTTGAATTCTTGCCATTAGTAATCGTTCTTGACACCTGCTTCGAAATCGATTCTGTGATTCCTTTGGTAACACTCGCTGTCTGACTTTCCGAAATAGTCTGCTGAATACTTTTCATAGAGGATAATTTGGAATAAATCTCCTCGTTTGCCGACAATAAGGACAATCTTTCATTATCGTCTATACTATCTGCTATAAAGTACGCAGTATAAGGAATGTCAGTTGCGCTATTTATCAGGTTCTCAAGACCTTGTATAAAGTTCTCCTTTTTATCGTCAGGCAACGAGGCAATTCCAGAGACGGAGGCTACAGAAGGGTTCTTGTAGTTTGAAAAATGCTTTGTATCGGAATGCTCAAAACTGATTCCGTGAACAAAACTCTTCAATGCGCTGTCCAAAGTATCACCAGAGGTATAATCATTACCCTCGGCATCTCTTGCACCGATATACAATTGAATCTTGCCGTCACAATCGTTTTTTACAACCATCATAACTTGCTTAGCCACATCGTGCAAAGAGTTGTAAAGCATCTTCATCTTATCGGCGAAGAAAATGCCTTTCTCATAAACGATTTTTGTGATATTGTACCATCTTGCATTAGGCAGATTGACATCCTTCTCAAATGGCACAACAACACAATCCTGCAACTCCGACAAGTAAGACTTGTTGATTAAGTTGAGGACTGACTGGAGATTGGGGCTGGAATTGTCAGAAACAACCTCTGTCTCTACAGGATAGTCTAAATCTGTTTCCTCTGAACAACGGGCTGGGAGATCAGCGGTTTCCAACACTAACTCAGAAGGCTCTATTACCTTTTCTTCAATTAGAGGCTTCTGAGTTGCTTCCTCAGTCTGTTGTTCAATAAGCATCTGACGAAACTCTCTATCGTACGCATTCTCTAATTCCTTGTCTGACATATTAATTGTTGTTGAAAGCATTAATAATCTGTTCTGATTCGTTCTCGGCCTTGTCCAACCAAGCATCCAAATCCTCTACAAGTTGCTGAATGAATTGCTGTTTCAGGTTATCTGATTTTGCCTCGTTGACTTTATTGCCGTTTTCTTTCTCTTTGATATCATAAATCTTCTTACCGACAATAATAAGCAAAAGCATCTCCAAACCCAACGCAAACAATGTTGGAGTAAAAAACCATAGTCCTACTACAACCACAGTTCCTATACCGGCTGTAAGCAAAACGTTTTTATATTTCGACAAAAACGAATTCTCCTCATAAGAATGTGGATTGTTCAAATCAAATTCCATCTTTCTGATTTCAACATTGTTGCTTTTTATCCACTTCTTCATTTTGGACACATAGCCATCTGTGAAATCAAGAAAGAGAGTTTTCTGATTTCCATCCTCAATACGTGCTGAAACAACTTTCTCCTGAGAGAAAATATATTCCTCGAACTCTGATTTGGCGATAGAAGCGCATTTTTTTACCAGAGTCTCCATTTTCAACTCAGACAACTCTCCTGAAAGAATGGTCTGGGCCTCCTTTGTGATAATTTCTTTTATCTTAACTCTATCAATCATATTGTCTCGATTTTATGTGCAATATCAATAATGTCATCACATTCAGACTTCAGTTTCTTCAACTGAGCCATCTTGTCCTCGTACTTTTGATATTTGGACAAATTGCCCTCTCTTCTGATCTTCTCTTCCGAAATAGATTGGTTCAACATATCAATTGTTTTTTGTCCAACCTCTTCTACCAAATTGCTAAAAAACTCAATATTTTCATCGAGAGTAATAGAAAATTGGTGCTGTATATGATCAAAAAACTCTCTTCTGAATTTGTCTTCGTTAACCTTCGTCGTATATGTATCTCGATAATAGGCATCCTTGCCACTTCCTACCTTCACTTGTCCTGATTTTACTCGCTCCTTAGCACCTTCCCGTGCGGAAGTCCATATACTATCTACATCTACAGAAGGTAAATCGATATCTGTATCAACCCCCATTTTGTCGAAATCAGAGGCTATTTGTTTTATCAAATCGATACTTATATCCCTTGTCTCCGCAATAAGAGCGTTTGCCTGAGCCTTCACATAAGCCGGATCACTCTGCTCGCTACTATATTGCATTTGATTAAGTTTGTAAGATATTACGGAAAATTTTCCCATAATATTTCTACGAGAGTAAGTCTCCCTCGTCTTGCTACAAGCGTCGTTTAGTTCTTTTTTTTTCTTCTCGATACTTTGGGCCAGGTTATCCAATTCCTTCTTCAATGTATTCCCATCCTCAATATCGCCTTCCAACATCTTTTTGTCGTTAAGTTTCGTCTTCATCAAGGACTTTATATCAGACAAAACCAATTTGATAAAATGATTGTACTTTTCCTCTTTTTCCTTAACAATAGCCTCATTCAACTCCTTATGCAAAGACTCAAAACCTGATATATGAGTCAATAATTGCGAAATTTGCTGATTATTAACCGGCAATTTCATCCTTTTAATAGTCTTCTTGATATCGTCGAGAACATCTATACAAATCTCCCACGTATTATCGTCCCATCCGTTGTGCTCTGAGTCGTAATCCAGATTCTCTATATCCAAATTCTGCGACACTGTTTTTCTTAAAAACAATTCACAAATATTATCTATAGAAATTACTTTTTTCTCATTGATATTGAATTGCTTAAACAAGTCTTTGGCAGTCTGCATTATATACTCCTTATTTTTCATAAACTCTCTGCTCGCGCCGAAAGACAACAGCATAAACAATCTTTTCTGTGCATCCTCTGTAAGGCTCTTCACAGTTCTTTCTACAAAATCCTTAAATCCAGCATCAGAGATTGATTCCTTTCCTGACTTCAAGAAAATTATGGCATCAACGGAATTGTTGCCATCGAAATCCTTGTCGTTTATAAAATCCTGTGTCTTGTTTTGAATACCACCAATAGCATTAACACCAGGAGTGTCAACAATTCGCCAGCCCTTGTAAATCTGAGGCAAGGGATATTTAATGACAACCTTGGTTGCTATATTGGACGAAGTATGGGTACGGACATATTCTCTAATTTTTGATTCCTCCAATACAATGCCACCAGAGGCCTTTGAGATTTCATCAAGAAAATCCTTTCTCCTGATAAATTGAGCCTCTTTCTTAAATCCCTGATTTATAATCCAATCATTAATGGTATTAACAGGATAATTGGCATACTCTTCTGGTATAGCGACCAAATTACGCAACTCCTTTGCATTATACAAATGCTGAGTATGACCATCGCCAAAAGTAACTTCAATGTCAAGTTTTTCTCCATATACTATTTCCGTAAGAACACAAGTAGTCTGACGAAAATCCGTTGGCAACAAATCAACCTCCCCCAAAAGAGCATTAATAAAAGTTGACTTTCCAGCACTTGTATTACCCATTACAGCAAGCGTAAAATAACCATCAGCAAATGGCTTGGCCAATCGCTCAATGGTCTGTTGCTTTCCTCGCTTTGCGAAATCGCCAACAAAATATCTTTTAGCGAAATCTCGATATAGGACAAGTGCCTTCTTCACGTTTTCCTTGTAAAACGTAAATTTATCTTCAATCATAGCGCTTTCTCCGTTCGCGTTCTCCCCCAGCCCCAAGGGTCGAAATTATAATTATACTTTACTCAAACTCTTATCTACATAAAAAAAGCGTGGGACTCACTTGTTGACTCGTCCACGCTCCAAAGGCCTTCGCATTGCCAAACTGTCAGAACGAGCAACACGAACACCTCACGCTATTGTGTGTTATAGTAAACCTACACCATACCCAAGACCATAAAGGCCCTGGGATATGGCTGGTGTACATTACACCCTGTGAGGCATTCACTGTTGCTTTGTAAATTGAACGGTAGTTAGAAAGTTGCGAAGTTTCAGTAACGCCAATAACAAAGCGCTAAGTAAACGCCTTTTATATGTAAATTAGTCTGAAAATTTCAGACGGTCAAATTTAGAAAATCTTATATCATTCTCCAAACGTTTTTCAAAATTTTTCCTAAAAACACAAAAAACGTCCAAAAAGTGGAGATTTTTGGACGTTTTTAGAACGAAATATTAACTCAAATTTATTTCCAACTTTCGGTTATCAGATTTTTTATCCGATTGAAATGCTTAATATTTTCGGTAACCAATACCATTCCATTCGAAATTGCTGTCATAGCAATCATAGTATCGAAATCACCTATATATTCACCCTTTGATACCAAACCAACTTTATAATTGGCAAAATCCTCATTAATAGGCAATTGGATTACATCAAACTGCGACACTATCTTTCTAACCTTCAATATCTCATTATCTCGGTACTTGTCAGGAGCCTTGTATGCTCCGAAAAACAATTCATAGTATGTGATAATAGAGATCGCACAATTATCGAAACCAATTTCCATAATGTGTTTTGCTACATTACGGTCTTTGCGTATCAAATCAATCAGAATACAAGTATCCAGCAAATATCTATTCTGCATAATTGAATTCTCTTAAATGTTGAACTTTCCTGTTCTCCTCAACAATCTTTTTTTCTTCTTCTGCCGAAAGATAACTGTCAGGCATTGCCCAAAGCGATTCCAGAAACTCCTCTTCTTTGCTTACAGTTTTCTTTGGTTCAGGAACCTCCAGAAGACTAATCAGATAATTGATAGTCCATTTCAAATCCTCACGACTCACTCCTTTAAAAAACAGAGGTGTTGCCGAACGGCTGAATGTCATAGTTGCTTCCATAATAAACTTATTTTGAATTACATTCACAAAAATATGCAACACATTTTTATTCTCCAAACGATTTTCGTACATTTTCCCACAAAATGCAAAAAACGTCCAAAAAACATAGTTTATTGGTCGCAAATGTCGGTAATAATGTCGGAAATAATGTCGGAGAAAATGTCGGAAATTAATCCATTCCCACTATTCCACAAACCTGATCATATCCTCTCTCCTACCCCTCTGATCAGGATTTTCGTTTGGATAGCCAAGTACTATGGCATACAGCAGATTATATCCGCCACTTATACCAAGCCTTTCAATATATGGTGCGCAGGATGGGCTGTTTTTCATCAGCCTTACGGGGTGAGCCATACAGCAACTTCCTATGCCCATACTCTGAGCCGAGAGGATGATATTCTCGCCAAGCAGACCGCAATCCACCTGCGACATATCGTAACTCAAATCGTTGGCCAGGAACACCACAACGGGAGCGTCGAGGAAAATGTTCTTCCCATCACGACGTGCAAGAGTGCTGTCCTCCGATACCACGGCATCAGAAATCGCATTTATCAACTCAGGATTGTCCACCACACGGATCTCGTAAGCCTGACGCCCCTGACCATTTGGCGCATTGATGCCAGCCTTCAGGATTTTGTTCAACGTGCCGCGACTGATAGTCTGAGACTTATAATTGCGGATGCTTCGTCGCTCCATAATCACTTTTTCCATAGTTTCGGATACTGAATTTTCAGAATTTGTCTGCATCTGACAGCCATAAACCGCCATCGCAACCAATAGCATTAATAAAACTTTCCTCATCATAAAAAAAACAACTAAAGCACAAACGTATTAAACGAATGTGGCTTGGTATTTATATTCAGATACTTATTGCCAATCTTCACATTTACAGCGTTTTCGCCATCAGTGAAATTTCCAGCCACTACCACATAGCCCTTGCCGTGACGGTAAACCACCACGGGAGTCTTGGAGTACTCGCGACCCGCATAGCCTATCATCTCGTCGTTAGGAGAAATAAAATTGCTGAAGTGCTTTACAGCGTAATACTCAGCAGTATAGCGGTGAGTGCGGGTCTTGCTGTCCACCTGTATCAGCGCATTTTGCGACCATCCCCAAGTGCTCATACCATTGTCGGGCAAAAGGAAATTCCAAATATAATACTCATCCACGCCATTTCCGAGATTGTCGGAAAGCAGGAAGAAAGTATGCTCGCCAGCGCTCCAGTCCATCGATCCATTGCCACACTCGCTCTCCGAACACATCCAGTGAAGCCCCTTGAACTTATCACGAAGCGAGGGCAGACACTCCCTGCATTCCCATTGAGTGGCGATGCCGTAGAGTTGAGAGCGTAATTCGTTGTCACCCAATATCTTCTCTATATAATCCTGACGATTGGTATTAAAGGTGCCGAGCCAAAGTCGCACATCAGGCAAACTCTTGCGAAGAGCGGGTCCGAGGTAGTCGCGGTTGAATCTAACAGTGCCCTCGGCAGTCCAGGCGCAACCAGGATAGGGAGTGTATGAATAGGCCTCGTTTTGGTAGCAGACGGTGGTTATATCGATACCCTGCTCCTTGTATAGTTCGATGAACCTGACGAACATATTTGCGTAACTCTCAAGGTATTGGTCAGCCTGAATAAAATAATTCTGCTTGGTAAGTCTCTTGGGATAAACGCCGTCACGGTCGCCGAGCATCTTCACCTCGTCCTCGTCCACAGGGTCGCCCTCGTGAAGCAGATAGTCCTTGCGTGGATCCTGAGTATTGTGTTTGCTACTAACGACACAATAATCCTGATTGATTTTCATCCAGGTAGGCGGACTCCAGGGCGACATAAAGAAAGTCATACCGTCATTATAGGCCTGCGCGGCCTTGATGAGCGGAATTATATTGCGCTTGTCGTGCTCTATGTTGAAGTATTTCAGTGCGAAATCGCCACTAACCTCGGAACACGAGTACCATTCGCGGGCATAGTCGTTGGCATTCATCGACAGGCGACCGCGCGAGAAATGCAGATCACCATCAGGAGCAAAAAGGTTCCTCATAATCTCGTCCTGAGCCTTGCGCTCCAGAAGGTTGAATGCGTCCCAGTCGAGTTCGTTGAAACAAGTACCCCAGGCCACAAAAGGCACACCCTGAGACTTTTCGTCCACCTCCACCACGGTCTTGCCATTAGGCTTGGCCTGCAACGCCACCTTGCCCATCTGCCACTCGTGCCCCTCGGTAGAAGTATAAGTGCTGATGCTCTGCGCATTAGCAACCGAAACCGCCATCAGCGCGATAATTGTCAAGTTTGTTTTCATAATTTATTTTACTTCAATTTTTGTTATATCCGTCTTTGACTTTTGTTTTGTCTATTTCTGCAGAAATTTGAAGTGGTAGTTGCAAAATATGCAACAACCACTTCAATCCTTGTCTGATTGTCCTCGGTCTGATACAACAATATATTACCTAAGTTTTCTGCCATAATCTGCTAAGATATTAAACAAAGCAAAGATATGAAGAATTTTAGAAAAAATCAAACAATCAGCATCCGAGGGAATATATGCACGATTTTGGGTCTGAAGTAGAAGACTAAAACAAATCCTCCAAATCTATCTGAACCGTAATGTCATTGAGATATCCATTTGCCTCGGCGCCGAATGAGGTGATCAAGGTTGGCAACACCGTGGATTTTGTATTTGTCTGCGACTTGAACACAGAGGCACGGCGCTGAATCTTCAGGTATTCGTCCTTGCTGAGCACAAACTCATTGGCCGAATATTTCACCTCACAGATATTTATAATGCCGTCGGCGCGGTCCAAAACCATATCTATCTGAACGTTAGAATCCAAATCCTTGCTCCTCCAGGAATAGAATTCACAATGCACATTGCTGATACCCAAAACATCCTTTATCCTGTCGATATGCGACATCACAACACGCTCCAAGGCCAACCCGCACCAAGTGTTTATTGCAGGACTGCCAAGATTGCTTTGCCAGTATTTCGGATTGCTGTTGGCGATATCAGCAAAAGTAAAATAAAAAATCGTGTAAAAATCCACCAACTGATAGAAGCACGACGAGGACTTCACCTTGTTGTTTTTGCCAATGGTATTGAAACGGCGTATGAAATCACATTTCTCCAAATCCGACAAGACCTTTGTAAGGTGACCGTTGTCGTATTTTTGCAATTTCTGATTTATCTCCATACGCGTAAGTCCGCTGTTAGGCTTGCTCATAGCCCTCAATACTTGAATATATACTTCAGGCTGTTTAAACAATGACGAGAACATTTGACCAAACTCATTTTTCAGAATTCCGTCCGCGAAAAACAACCTGTCAACGGCCTGCGCGAAACTCTCTCCCTTATTGAAATATCTTAGATAATACGGAACACCGCCAAACGCCATATAAATATGTAGAATCATCAATTTGGAATACCCGAAACCCTTGCTGTTGAAATACTCCATAGTCTCCTGCAGGGTGAATTGCCTGAGATGAATCTGATGAGTGAGCCTATCGTAAAGGCCTGAGTGATTGTTGATAAGATTATCCACCATCCACGAGGTAGCCGATCCGCAAACAATCAGCATAATATTATCCTGCCAGTTGGCCCACGAATTCCAAAAGTATCCAAAAGCCTTCAGAAAACCAGATTTCTGAGTCTCGAAACAAGGAAGTTCGTCAATAAAAATAACCACACGCCCGTTATTGTCCCTAACCTTGGGCTCCAGCAATTTCCTCAATTCGCCAAACGCCTCAATCCAGTTCTGAGGAGTCTTTCCCTGAAAACCAATGTTGCGCAGAGAATTTACAAATACCGACATCTGCTCGTCCCTGTTGCCATCGATGACACCAGTGGTCTCGAATGCGAAACTATTCTTGAAAATGCTACGCACAAGAAAAGTCTTGCCTATTCGCCTACGCCCGTAAACCGCTATAAATTCGGCACTTCCAGAGTTGATATATTGATTAAACTCCTTGATTTCAGCCTTTCTGCCAACAAGTTTGTCCATATTATTTACGAATTAATTTTGGCCAAAATTATCAATAATCTCCCCAACATCCAAATATTATCGGGCGAAAATCGTCAAAAAATGCCAATTTCCGCCCAGAAATAATTATTATTGGGCGAAAATCGTCAAAATTTTCCAATTTTCGCCCAGAAATAATCAATTCCTGTACCCGCTCCTATACACCGACGGCGACATCTTCTTGCATTTCCGGAAAAACTTCGCGAAAACCATTTGCGACGAGAATCCGAGTGCGTTGGATATTTCCTGTATCGACAATGTGGACGACGAGAGCAGAATCTCTGCCTGACTTACTATATGAGAATCAATAAGTTGCTTGGGAGAACGTCCCGAGAGGCTCTTCGTGATTTGCGAGAGATAGCGCGTGGTGATGGCCAAACTGTCGGCGTAGAATCCCACATCGTGAGAGGTGCTGAACTTATCCGCTATCAACGACAGAAATTTATTGTACAAATCGTTGGGTCTCAGATTGTTCGCATCAGCAGACTTGGAAGCATAAACCACCTGACGATGCAAGTAATCGTGAGCCTCCTGAACCGCTGTCGGCACATCGTCGCCAAGAGCAAGACGCGTGGCAATGGCCGAGGAGAGCGCTCCTCCCACGCCGTGACGTTGCCAGCCCACAACATTCACCGACGAGAAAAATCGCTGATAATCTTTGCTATACAGCAGTGCGTGGATTCGTCCCTCGATGAAAGTTCCGCCACGAAGCAACACCCATTCCGCACCCATATCGCAAAGGCTCTTGGCCGATTCCAGCATTTCGCTGTCGGTGTTAATGGCGCGTCCCAACATTATCTCGGCGTCGGTGCACTTCAACATCAAAAGTGTCGAGATAGGTAATATATTGTGGCACAAAACCTTAATGGATTCATTTGACATAAGACATCCACCATTTGAGGCCAGGATACCAGGCGAGCAGACAATCCTCCCACAGCCTATTATCTCGTTGCGTATCAGGCTGATAGATTGCGGAGAGTTTATCATTCCGATTTTCACGGCTTTGGGACGCGAATCCTGATACACGGCTTTTACCTGACCCACAACAATATCGTCGGGTAGTTCGTGGACACGCTGAATGCCGTCGTCGTTTTGGACCGTAACCGAGGTAACAGCTGTAACGGCATACGCGCCCAGATCGCGGACAGTCCTGATATCTGCCTGAATACCAGAATATCCCGAACTGTCGGAACCGTTGATGCACAATATGGAAACCGGATTTTTCACACGGCAAATATAGAAGGCATCAGGAACAATACCAAACAAGTATTCCGATTACGACAAATTTATCTCTTTGTTGGCTGATTTTGCCCATATCAGAAAAGATTTTTTACCAATAACCCCAAGCGGAATACCTTTGCAGTCAATTAATAAGGTCCCCGAGGGGGACAAAGTATCAATAACCCGCGGTACATAATTTGGACGAAGTACAAATTTTTACCGTGGGACAAATCAGAATAAAATGGAAGACAGAACCCAACTCAACCGCAACCTTGCCCAGATGCTGAAGGGCGGTGTAATTATGGACGTTACCACACCAGAGCAGGCACGCATAGCCGAGCAGGCAGGCGCCTGTGCAGTAATGGCTTTGGAGAGAATACCGGCCGACATCCGCGCGGCAGGCGGTGTAAGCCGTATGAGCGACCCCAAGATGATAAAAGGCATTCAGGAGGCCGTCTCGATTCCTGTAATGGCCAAGTGCAGAATCGGTCATTTTGCTGAGGCCCAGATTCTTGAGGCCATCGAGATCGACTACATCGACGAGAGCGAGGTTCTCTCCCCCGCCGACGACATCTACCATATCAACAAGCGCGACTTCAAGGTGCCATTCGTTTGCGGTGCCAAGGACCTCGGCGAGGCTCTCCGACGCATCAACGAGGGCGCCACAATGATCCGCACCAAGGGCGAGCCGGGCACAGGCGACGTTATCCAGGCCGTTCGCCATATGAGGATGATGCAGAGCGAGATACGCCGAATCACCTCTCTGAACGCCGACGAACTTTATGAGACCGCAAAGCAACTCCGAGTTCCATTCGACCTCGTACAGTACGTCCACGACAACGGCAAACTTCCTGTTGTGAACTTCGCGGCCGGTGGTGTGGCTACTCCTGCTGATGCCTCCCTTATGATGCAACTCGGCGCCGAGGGTGTTTTCGTAGGAAGCGGAATCTTCAAGAGCGGAGACCCCGTAAAACGTGCTCAGGCTATCGTGAAGGCCGTCACCAACTACAACAATCCCCAAATCATCGCCGAACTCAGCGAGGACCTCGGCGAGGCAATGGTAGGCATCAACGAGAACGAGATTCAATTGCTAATGGCAGAACGCGGGAAGTAGTGTAAAGAGTAAAGAGTAAAGATTAGAGATTAGAGAACAGAGATGCCAAAAATCTGCGTAAATCCGCCCAATCTGTGTCATCTGTGTTCTGAAAATCAAAAATTAAAAATCAAAAATCAAAAATGGTAATCGCAATTCTTGCCCTTCAAGGAGCATTTGCCGAGCACGCACAGATGCTTAGGAATATCGGGGCTGACAGCACCTTGATACGTAATCTCCAGGATTGGGAGGATTATTATCATTTAGCTGACTCTAAGGCTCTTATAATCCCGGGCGGAGAGAGCACCGCTATGATGCGAATCATCAGGGACCTGAAACTTTTCGACCCTATTCGTAACGCCATCAAGGACGGAATGCCCGTTTTCGGAACCTGCGCCGGTATGATAATGCTCGACGACGACCACCTCGCCGTAATGGACATCCACGCCAAGCGCAACGCCTACGGCCGTCAGTTGGGAAGTTTCTTCACCAACCACACCGTTGACGGCATCGGCGAAGTCCCTATGACCTTTATCCGTGCGCCCTACATCGAGACATCAGGCCCCAATGTAAAAATCCTCTCCGTACTCGACGGCAATATCATCTGTGCCCAGCAGGACAAAATGCTCGTCTGCTCCTTCCACCCCGAACTAAACACCGACGAGCGAATTCACAGATATTTCCTCCAAATGATTGGATAGCAAGCTATTCCATTCGTCCATACTTCATTTCCTCACCGTTGGCGTCATACTGTTTTCTTTTACCAGTAGGTGCCTCGGTGAGGTTTATTTTTACTACGGCCGTTCTTGCAAGACTCCTCGCAATGGAAGTCTCGAAAGCGTCCATATGCTTGGGCAGAAACCTCTCGCAAATGGCTCTGAGGCCTGCGATTTTCTCGTTCTCGTCCTCCACAATCTCGGCTACGCCCATAGCCATAGCCGACTGAAACTCAAGGGTGAAACTTCCGTCCTTGGGTCCCACGGTAGGCTTGCACTTGGTGACGGCGCTCAGGAAAACCTTTGGATTCTTCTTCAGAATATCCATTTTCTTGCCCTCCAGCGCACCGTGAAAATAGAAGGTCTCGCCAATCCTTGCCATAGATAACGGCAAACCATACGGCACACCCTCCTCGTCGGCCATACTCAATGTAATATAAGGCGCCCTGTCCAGCACCTCCCACGCCCACTCAGCGGGCATTTCTCTACTTTCTTTACGCATAATTGATGATATAAAATTATTCCCGAATGGCAATTCGTAATTCGGATTTCGTAATTCGTAATTATCTAATTACCAAGGGAAATTCTCTGGATCGTTATTCTTGTTGGAGCGGAGGTTTTGGTTCAGGGAGTTGATGATTGCCATATCCTCGTCCGAGAGTTGAAATTTCATAATCTCTAAGTTCTCAGCAAAATGATTAGGTTTTGCGCGTGGAATAGTTATCAGTCCGCGCTGAACAATCCACCTCAGAACAATCTGAGACGAGGTTTTGTTGTATTTCTTGGCCAGCGAAACCAGAGTCTCGTTGCCCACCACGTCGATATCGCCCTGTCCGAAAGGTCCCCACGCCTGAATCTGAATTCCCAACGAATGGTTGTAGGCGATATTCTCCTCCTGACTCATAAACGGATGAACCTCTATCTGATTGATAACAGGCTTAATCTCAGCATATTGAAACAAATCCTCCAAGTGATGACGGTTGAAATTGCTAACTCCAATGCTCTTGACCTTTCCGTCGCGGACATATTGCTCCATTACCTTCCAAGTGTGCCTAACGCAATCCTTTACAGGCCAGTGGATTAATAGAAGATCCAGATACGGAGTCTTCAGTTTCTGAATACTCTCGTCAATCGATTTAGCCACGCCGTCAGGTCCCAGGCGCATAATATTGGTAGCCACCTTGGTAGTCAGGAATATCTCGTTACGCTTTACATTGCTGTCAATAATTCCCTGACCAACAGCCGATTCGTTATCATAACCCTGTGCGGTGTCAATATGACGGAACCCAGCCTCAAGAGCCAGCCTTACATTATCCCTCGCCGTCTCGTCCTTCAAAGTCCAAGTACCAACGCCAATCTGTGGTATCTGCATACCGTTGTTTAGTGTAATCATATATTTTTTTTGTTGTGTGAAATAATAGACAAAAATTTATTTTGTATAGCCCTTTGCTCGAATCTTCAATTGCAAATCCTGCAATGTTGTTACCAAGATTTCAAAAGTTGGAGATTGACCATATATCATATTTCTCTGCATTTTCTCATAGTCTGTTTTCCATAAAGAATAAACACTTTCAGGGATTTCCAAACTAAGCGTATCAGAATATAAAGTGTCGTAATCAAAACCTTTTAGCCCGATGAATTTTCGGCGGTGCTCAATTACTGATTTGTACAAATGCTCATCGTCAATTGCCTTTTCTGCCACAGGAGTCTGCATTATTCTGTAAATATCATAGATATGTCTTGACATCCGCTCTGTACGAATGTCGGTCTGAGGCTTCGCGAATTCTTCGTGGATAAGAAACACCTTCTCAAGAAAAGTCCTTTCCGGTATTACCACATTGGCTCTGAATGGAGCCTCAGAAAACTTCGCAGTTGGAAATTGCTTATCTATAATGGATTGCAACTCCATATCCACTACTGGTTCGTGCATAGATCGTCCGCTCACCTCAATTTTTACAGAACTGTTTATATATTCCGACAACGGCAAAATGGATTTGTAGTTCACATAAATCATCTCGGGATCTGTAGTGGTGATTGGAGTAATATTAACAACTACTTCAAAAAGACCGGAGTCAATACCCAGTTTCAGAAGTTCTGTTTTTATATCAAACTGCATTTGCTCCCTTACAAACGAACAAGTTTTCCTTCTCAGCCGGTCACTGATTTGCGATTTGCTGAGGTCGCCCACAAAACCGAGAAACTCCCTATTGATACCCATATCAATATCCTCGGAAAATCTCTCAATAAGGTTCCACCCCTTCGACAGAGAAGTTCCTCCCTTGAAAGATATTTCCTTGGAATAAGGAAGAGCAAAAATCGCCTTCAAAACCTGAGTCACCCACCAGTCTTTCTCAATCGTTTTTAAGTCCAGATTACTTTGGGCGCTTACTTGTTCAAGGATTGTCGTTTGCTGTTTGGTTGACAATTCAGTATATTTCATAACTCTTTCAATATTTTTTGGGCCCAGACGGGGGCAATGGTTAAATCGTGATAAAAATCTGACTCTTTCACCTGTTGCAGTTTGTTCTTTATCACAGTTTTTACAATTTCAGTTATCTGATCCTCACCGAGTTCCAGCAAAGCCTGTATGGCAAGTATCATAACATACGATTTGTAGTTGAACATTTTTTGTGATGACGAATGCAAAAATTTTATCACCCTGTTGTCACCCAAATCAATTTGCTTAGACCGTCCATTGGTTAGGAAAACAACCATAGTTTGCATTTGCGTGGTAAGGCCCAGGGCGTGCAATGCATAAGCACCGGTAGGCACAATCTTTACATTAGAATGTTTTGCTACAGCAATAGCCACGGCCTCTTTGGAGGGGTACAAAACTCCCAGGCCAAGGTCTTTGTCAATTTTTGGATAATAATAAATACCATTGGCAATCCTCAGCAATTTTCCTTCTTTAACAAGAGATTGAAGCGCCTTCCTTACTGACTCATTGTTTCCAAACCTGACAAAATTGTCAATAAAATGAAACACACCTCGTCCTTTCTTGATAACAGACTGTATTACAATATCTTTAATACTATCATACATATAACAAAAATCAACAGATTTTTTCCCAAAAATGTTACAAATTTGGGAATTTTTCAGACAGCCAAATTTAGGAAATCTTATATCATTCTCCAAACGATTTTCTCACTTTTTTCAAAAACAACTCACCGCTTCAGCAAATCCTCCAGCGTAATCACCCAATTGATATTCATTGCCTGAGGAGTCTTTTGTCGAAGTTAGGATTTTGTTTCCAAATCGATTGATTTTTCTTCGATTTGGAAACAAAATAATTGAAATATCAAAACACAAACAATTGATTATTAATATTATACAATTTTAAAATCGCTCAAAACATCGCTTAAATTTTTATCGATTTAGCATAAAAATAATTATTTTAGTGCTAAATCGCTTGTTTTTTCTTCGATTTAGCATTAAAATAATTCCTTCTTTAAAACATAATTACTTAATAATCAATTATCTAAAATTTCAAACCATACAGGTTTTGCGAAATTTTCTTTATCCTCCAAACCCTTAACGTGCCCAAGGTTGTTGAACGATCCTTTGATATTTTTCAGGTAGAAGACCTTGAAGATTGGATTGTCGATATCGTCTTTGTACAATTGGCGGACAATGCTACTTTTCTCCACAATCATCTCCTTCACCTTGCGGTTATCCTCGAAAACAGCCTCAGCCTCAAAACGTATCCACGGAGTCATAATCTCGTCGTCCTCCAATTTACTGCCACATATCTCGAGACAAGGATTCAGAACAAGTTCCTGATACATAAGTTTTTTGCTATTGGTACAGAACCACATTTTCCCGTCCTCAATCACCATATACTGCACAGGACGTACCTTTGGCTTCCCGTCGGTCCCGATAGTAGCCATAAATTGAAGCCCGATATTATCGAGATATTCTGCAATGTGCTGAATTGTAATTTGTTGCATAGTTTTTTTTATAATTATGAATTGCGGTGCTAAGATAGAAATAATTGGGAGAAAAATGTGGGATAGATTGAGGATTTTAGTTAGCAATTTCCAAAAATCTGACACCAGAATTAAAACATCAAGGTTCTTGCATTAAAAAAGATTTATTTTTACTTTTGCAGACAACGAAAAACGTAATTCAATATGACAAATCAGGAATTCGACGGAGAAGTAGTGTTTTATCAGCCAGACGACAACATCAATTTGGAGGTTAGGCTGAGCGAGGAGACTGTATGGCTCAATAGGCAACAACTTGCACAATTGTTTGACAGAGACGTCAAAACAATCGGCAAGCATATTGCCAACGCTCTCAAAGAGGAATTGACAGGAATTCCAACTGTCGCAAAATTTGCGACAGTTCAAATGGAAGGCGAAAGAATGGTTCAACGTGACGTAGAATATTACAACCTCGATATGATTTTGTCGTTGGGCTACCGTGTGAAATCATCACAAGGCATAAAATTCCGCCAGTGGGCCAACAAAGTCCTCAAGCAATATCTCCTGAACGGATACGCAATCAACCAGCAACTTAAGGCATTCCAGCGTCAGATCGACAACCGTTTCGACTTGCAGGAAGAGAAAATCCACAACATAGAGAAGCGATTGAATGCACACGACGAAAAGATTGATTTCTTCATAAGGACCAACATCCCACCCGTTGAAAAGGTTTACGCCGACGGCAACGTTTTCGACGCCTACGTATTCACCTCAGAACTGATAAAATTTGCCAAAAATTCTGTAATCCTAATAGACAACTACATAGACGAAACCGTCTTCACATTGCTCGACAAGCGTGCCGAGGACGTTTCCGCCAAAATATACACAAGTCACAGGTGCTACTCATCCGAACAAATCCAACTCGACATTCAGCGTCATAACCAGCAATATCCAGAAATCACAATCCTCGATTACGGCAACCGTGTCCACGACCGTTTCCTGATAATAGACGACGAGGTTTACCATTTTGGAGCCAGCCTTAAAGACCTCGGCAAAAAAGTCTGCGCCGTTATGAAAATGGAAGAATCAAAGGAAACTATACTTAGGATCATTGAAAACTAAAAAATTACCTCGCCCTTAATCAGTTTTCCGATAGAGAGCGAGGCAATATTTATTGTATTAGCTACATAAAGAACTAACCAACCTACAAGAACGCATACTTCAGCACAAACAGCACTGCGAGTACCACCATTCCCCAGTTGAGTTCCCTGAATTTTCCGCAGATGGCGTGGAGGAGTACCCAGGTGATGAGTCCCATCAGGATGCCGTCGGAGATTGAGTATGTTAGGGGCATAAAGGCCATACATACGAAGCAAGGGATGGCGGTGATGAAGTCGTTGAAGGGGACTTTGGCAACGTCGGCCATCATCATCACGCCCACAAGAACCAAGGCAGGCGCTGTGGCCTGAGCGGGAACTGCGAGGAAGAATGGCGCGAGGAACAATGCCAACGCAAAGCAAACCGCAGTTGAGAATGCCGTAAGACCGCTACGTCCGCCCTCGTTTACTCCTGATGCGCTCTCCACGTAGGTGGT
>JAZUEG010000373.1:0-2052 GCA_045640025.1 Bacteroidales bacterium | reverse complement strand
CTGCAACTACACCATCATCAACAACACCACCGACGGCAAGTTTGCCCACAATCCTGAGCCATTGAAGGAGAACCTCGTATCGCTCTCCGACGCCGTAAAGGCCGAGAAGGCCGATGTAGGTTTCGCCGTTGACCCAGATGTTGACCGCCTTGCCATCATGTGCGAGGACGGCGAGATGTTCGGCGAGGAATACACCTTGGTGGCCGTTGCCGACTACATTCTCCAGAATCAGAAGGGCAACACAGTCAGCAACCTTTCAAGCAGCCGCGCCCTCCGCGACGTCACCAACAACTACGGCGGCACATACGAGGCTGCGGCAGTAGGCGAGCTAAACGTTGTTACCAAGATGAAGCAGAACCACGCCATCATCGGCGGCGAGGGCAACGGCGGAGTAATCTATCCCGAGCTTCACTACGGCCGCGACTCTATCTGCGGTATCGCCCTCTTCCTCACATACTTGGCCAAGTGCAAGAAGAAAGTCTCAGAGCTTAAGGCCACCTATCCACAGTATTTCATGAGCAAGAACAAGATTCAGCTCACCCCCGAAATCAACGTGGACGCCATCCTTGCCAAGATGAATGAGATTTACAGCAAAATGGAAGGTGTCGATGTCTCAACCATCGACGGAGTGAAAATCGACTTCCCCGAGAACTGGGTTCATCTCCGCAAATCGAACACCGAGCCCATCATCCGCATCTACACCGAGGCCAAGTCTCAGGAACTCGCCGATCAGCTGGCCGAGGATATGATAAAGAAGATTAAGGAAGTGATAGGTTAAAATAGATGATACCGGGCGGAATTTGTAATTTTTTCGCAATTTCCGCCCAAGATGCACTAAAAAGTAGGGACTCTTGCCCAAATCTCTATTTTTTTTGTAGATTTGGGCAAGAGTCTCCAGCATCAGAAACAAAAAAAACACAGACAACGCAGAAAAAATCTGTGTCATCTGTGTTATCTGTGCGGTTATTGTCGGTAAAGACGCACGGCCGTGCGTCTCTACGTGCGCGATTATGCCTCTTCCTTAACCAATTCAGCGCCGAGGTTTACGGCGTCGAGGTTGGCGGGGATAAGCTTGTGATGACGCTCTGGAAGCGACTTCTTGAGGCCGGCCTCGATGTTGTCGAGAGAGACAACAGGGTTTACCTTCAAGTAGGCGCCGAGAACAATCATATTGAAAGTCTTGCTGAGGTTGCGCTCGTGAGCAGCCTTGGTGGCCTCCACAGAATAGATCTTGATGTCCTTTCTGGTAGGAGGATTGGTGATACCCGATGGGTCGTAAACCAGGATACCGCCTGGACGAACAGCCGACTCAAACTTGTCCAAAGACTGCTGATTGAGAACGATGGCTGTATCGAAAGTGGTGATGATAGGGCTGCTAACACGCTCGTCGCTGAGGATAACGGTAACATTGGCTGTACCACCACGCATCTCTGGGCCGTATGAAGGCATCCAGCAAACCTCCATATTCTGCATCATGCCGGAATAGGCGAGGATTTTTCCCATCGAGAGAACACCCTGTCCGCCGAAACCTGCTATAATTATTTCGTTAGTCATTGCTTGCTACGGGGTTTTTAAGGAGTTTGAAATCGTCTTTGATATCGCCTGGAACGTAATACTTGAAAGTATTCTCCTCCATCCACTTGTTGGCGCTTACTGGGTCCATCTTCCATCCAGAGTTGCAGTTGGTACAGATCTCTACGAAGCAGAGTCCCTGCTTGCCTTCCTTCTGATACTCAAAAGCCTTCTTGATGGCAGCCTTGGCCTTGCGTACGGCAGCTGGTGTGTGTACCGACTGACGTGTTACGTATCTTACGCCTGGCAGCTGAGAGATGATCTCAGTAATCTTGATTGGGTAACCCATTGTGGAAGTATCGCGGCCGTATGGTGATGTGGCTGTCTTGCTGCCCTCCAATGTGGTAGGAGCCATCTGACCGCCAGTCATACCATAAATGGCATTGTTGATGAAAATGATGGTAATATTCTCGCCTCTATTCAGGGCATGAATGGTTTCGCCCGTACCGATGCACGCTAAGTCGCCATCACCTTGGTAAG